>JADFCW010000169.1 GCA_017161705.1 Candidatus Sumerlaeota bacterium
TTGTTCATATCGCCCACGGGCTGGACTGGCGGCGGGCGTTTGCCGAAAACCGCCGGCTGATCGGCGAAATGGCGGCTTTTGCCGGCGGACAGCCTGCCGATGCCCACTATGCGGTTTTAGCCTGGCCGTCCCGACACGGTGTGGCCATTTCCAATCGTCCCGACACGGCGGCCAAGGCGCTTTCCATTCTGGCAGGCATCCCGGCTGCGCAGTCGGACGGCCTTCTGGCGCCCGATGCCCCGCGCGGTACCTTCACCTTTGAGGTGGTCGAAAAATGGCAGGAACGGCGGCGCCGCCCGAAACTCAAACTCCGAATCGGGCGAATCGAGGCAGTCGAGCACCGGCGGTGGACCGGCCGCGAGATGGAACAATGGCAGCCGTGGCAGAACGCGCAATTGGCCCGCTTGCGCAGCGACGGCGCGCGCGACTATTGGTTCCTCGACCGCTCGGCCGGTCTGCTTAGCCCCGCCCTCGATATGGCCGGCGGCTACTACAGCGTGCAATTTCGCTATGACCCGGTCCGTCTCTATTGGGGTTTTGTCATGTGGCGCGACGGCCCGGAAGGATTTGATCCCGCACGCATGACGGCGCTGAAACCCCTCGGGCGCCTAGGCCGCCAAACGCAGGTGGCGTGTCTGGGCCGGCTTGCCTCTCTCCGCCAGATCCTGTTCCTGCCGTCGCAGTCGAGGTGCGTGCTAACGGTCCGTTCCATCGAGCTGGCGCGGTTCGAGATCGCGCCGGTTCTCTGAAAACCGATTCAAGAATGGTTCAATAAACCCCTGGGCAAAAAATTTCCGCTATTGTTGAACGACGGTTCTGTGATGCGCTCTCTCGAAGCGCCTCGGCTTCCGGGCGAAGGTGCGGAAGCGGCATAGATCCTTCCGTTGATAGATCTAGCCAAAATGCGTGTATCTTTGCGGAGCATGGCATGTTTGGCTAGGGATGCAGGCCGCGTTCGGTGGGTCGAGACTTGTCGGCCGCTTTGCAGTCCTGGTTCATCGCAAGACAAATGACGGCCCTGGCGTTAACGGCCGTCGCAGCGGCCGCAGCGGCACCAACAGAAAGACCAACGGAAGGCAGGTCGGAGAAATTATCGGAAGGACTGATTGCAGACCTCTCATTTCCCCCTGCCGAGCGCTTTGAGAATCGAAGCGGCGACCTGTTGGGCCAGAGCCTTTGAGCCTTCGGCCGTGAAGTGCACGTTCGCCGGCCGTTGGATTTCCTTTAGCCGCGGCAGTGCGAATGCATACAGGTCGTCAATGGCCACGCCGTTTTCATCCATGATCTTCTTGGCGACGGCGTTGTAGGCAATCACGTCTCCGTAGTTGCGGGGCGGATTGAGATTGCCTTCGGGTACAGGAGTTGTGGTGGCCCAGATCAATTTCGCGCCTGTCTTCTTGAGCCGGGCTACCAGATCGCGAAGGTTCTTTTCATACTGATCGAGCGGCACTTGATGCTTGCCGTCCTCCATGATTTTGAGGTCGTGGAGGCCCCAGTTAAAATGGATGACATCCCATTTGGTGTCGCCGAGCCACTTGTCAATGTTCTGCAAGCCATTGGAGGTCGGCCCGCCGTTGGCCGGGATGCGATGGACGTTGGCCTTGCCCTTGAGCGCTTCTCGCGTAAACGTCGTATAGCCGATGCTGATCGAGTCGCCGATGAGCAGGACCCGCGGCAAACCGGGCGCATCCTCGATTTGTGCAAGGGCCGGATTGGGCGCGGCTTGCTTGGCTGTCTTCTTTGCCTTCGCTTCAGCCCCCCAAAGGTTCTGACCGATAAATAGAACTGCACACAAGAACAGACGACCGAGCAACGATGTAAGATCCATTTTCCACCTCGTGAAAATTAATGGTATGTGCAGCAAAGCACGCATTCACGAAATCCCCATAGTGAAGCCGCGCCTGAGTCCGGGAGAGATCGGGGGGGTCGAGCAAGAGGGATGGCAAGCGCATAGGGATCAGGCGACGGATCGCGATTATCTCTCCGCTGCGATGACTTTTTCGAACAAAGCCTCATAGGCTTTGGCTGATGCATCCCACGAAAAGTTCTGCGCCATGGCATTCTGCATCAGCCGCTCCCACAAATCGCTTTTTTCGCGATACATTTTGACGGCTCGCTTGACAGTCGCAAAGAGCGCCGCGGCAGTGTATTCCTCGAACACAAAGCCCGTGCCGATGCCCTTGCGAACCGACTGCGCGGTGGCGTCGGCGATGCTGTCGGCCAGACCGCCCGTTTTGCGCACAATCGGAATGGTCCCGTATTTCAGGCTGTATAGTTGATTCAATCCGCAGGGTTCATAACGCGAGGGCATGAGAAACATATCGGCACCCGCTTCGATCTGGTGGGCAAGGGCATTGTTGAACATGAGATTGACGGCCAGCTGGTCGAGATATTTCTGCGCTGCGGTCTCCAGCATTTCGTGATAGACGGGGTCGCCCGTGCCCAGAATGACCATCTGGACACCCAGGTCCATGATGTCGCCGATGCATTCGGCCAGCAGATCGAACCCCTTCTGCTTGTCGAGGCGCGAGATCATGCCGATCAGCGGCGTGTTCGGATCTTGGGGAAGCCCGTTGCCCCTCTGGAGGGCGGCTTTGCATTTGGCCTTGCCCGACAGGTTGGCCGGCGAGTAGCGGGCGGCGATGTGTTCATCAAGCTCCGGATTCCACACCGAATAGTCAATGCCGTTCATGATGCCATGGAGGCGGTCGGCCCGGGCGGTCAAGATGCCTTCGAGGCCGCAGCCGAACTCGGGCGTCTGAATTTCGCGGGCATACTGCCGGCTGACCGTTGTCAGAACGTCGGCATACACAATGCCGGCTTTCATCAGATTTACATTGCCGTAAAACTCCAGCCCTTCGGGATGATAGACGGAATCATCCAGGCCGATGCGCGGGAGGACCGCCGGCCCAAACTGTCCCTGATAGGCCAGATTGTGGATGGTATAAGCGGTCTTGATAGACTGGTAAAAGGGGTCGTTTTTCAAAATCCATAGATTCCGCAAATAGGTGGGAATCAGAGCGGTTTGCCAGTCGTTGCAGTGAATGATGTCGGGCTGCCAGTTGATCCCTTTCAATGTCCACAGCGCAGCCATGCAGAAGAAAGCGAACCGCTCGGCATTGTCGGCATAGTCCGCACCCTGCTCGCCATACAGTCCGTCGCGTGCGAAGTAGTGGTCGTGGCCGACTAAATAGACAGGGATTTCGGTGCCGGGAAATGTGGTTTCGCGGACATAGCCGATCTGCCAGTTGCCGGGAAAATGGACAATCATTTCGTCGAGGAGCGGGCGAATGGGGAACTTGTCGGGAGAAACCGATTTGTGCATGGGCAGGATCACGCGCACGTCGTGGCCCAGAGATGCCAGCGATCGCGGAAGAGCGCCGGCGACGTCGGCCAGACCGCCGGTTTTGGCAAATGGAACGCATTCGGGCGTGGCCAGCAAAATTTTCATGGAATTTCCTCTTTTGCGAAAATAATCGTTCCCCTGATGCACGCGCGGCCAAAGGGGCATAGGCGGATTGAAACGTTTTCGATTCCCCGGTGCAAGTCAATTCTCAAAGGAATGGCGGTATTTGCATAAAACTCCTCGAAAACCATGCGCCGACTTCACAGATTCCGCATGTGTTCGAACTATTTGCGATGGAATGAGGACGTGATATCTGCTTTGACCCATTTTAACCACTTTGATCAGATTCTATACCGACACATATTCTTTATCGCTCGCAATGGCGAACGGCATTGTTACGCAATACATTGATTGCACTTGCGTTATAAGAATTTCCATGAGCAAAACCATTCTGGCATAGAATGTGATGCCATTTTAAGGGATGAGGCCAGTTATCTTAGAAAAAAGGAGAACAGACGTGAAACCTAAGGAGATTCTCGGGATGATCGAAAAGAACGGAGTTCAAATTATTGACTTCAAGTTTATGGATTTTCCGGGACAGTGGCAGCATTTCTCGGTTCCGGCCAACCAGCTCAAAGAGGAATCCTTCGAAGACGGGTTCGGATTCGACGGCTCCTCGATTCGCGGCTGGCAGGCAATCAACGAGTCGGACATGCTGATCATGCCCGATCCTGCAACGGCGTTCATTGATCCCTTTTGCAAGGTCAAGACCCTGAGTCTGGTCTGCAACGTGGTGGACCCGGTCACGAAGGAGAAATATTCGCGCGACCCCCGCAACACGGCGCTCAAAGCGGAGGCGTATCTGAAAAGCACGGGGATTGCCGACATCGCTTATTTCGGCCCTGAGATGGAGTTCTTCATCTTCGACTCGATCCGGTATGACGAAGGGGCGAATCGCGCCTTTTACGAAATTGACTCGGTCGAGGGTATTTGGAACAGCGGGCGCGCCGAGGACGGCGGCAGGAATCTTGGCTACAAGCCCCGCTACAAAGAGGGCTATTTTCCGGTGCCCCCGACGGATCACTTCCAGGACCTGCGGACCGAAATGGTGATGAACCTGCAGGCCTGCGGCATCGAGGTCGAGGCGCAACACCACGAGGTAGCCACCGCAGGTCAGGCCGAAATAGACCTTCGCTACAACACCCTGACGCTGATGGCTGACAAGTGCCTGATGTATAAGTATATTGTCAAGAACACGGCATGGGCGCACGGGAAGACGGTGACCTTTATGCCCAAGCCGCTTTTCGGCGACAACGGCTCCGGCATGCACACCCATGTGTCGCTGTGGAAGGGCAGCGTGCCGCTGTTTGCCGGCGACGGCTATGCGGGGCTCAGCGAAATGGCGCTTCACTTCATTGGAGGGCTGATCAAACATGCGCCGGCCCTGATGGCGTTCTGCGCGCCGACAACCAACTCCTACAAGCGGTTGGTGCCGGGCTTCGAGGCGCCGGTCAACCTTGCCTACTCGCAACGCAACCGGTCGGCGGCCATGCGGATTCCGATGTATTCCCCCTCGCCCAAGGCCAAGCGGATCGAGTTCCGTCCGCCCGACCCGTCATGCAATCCCTATTACAGCTTCAGCGCGATTCTTATGGCCGGACTGGACGGCATCCAGAACCGGATGGATCCCGGCGAGCCGCTTGACAAGAACATCTACGACCTGCCGCCCGAAATCGCCAAGAAGGTGCCGCAGGTGCCCGCGTCGCTCGATGCGGCACTCAATGCGCTCGAAAAAGACCATGCCTTCCTGCTCAAGGGCGATGTGTTCACGCAGGATGTGATCAATACGTGGATCGAATACAAGCGGACAAAGGAAGTGGATGCGCTGCGTCTGCGGCCCCATCCGTGGGAGTTCGCCGCCTACTTTGACTGCTGATAGCGGCTGAGGCACTTTGCATGAGACAAAACCCTGACGCTTGAACGAGAAGTCTCGAAAAACAAGGCACCGCCAGTAATAAGACAAAAAAATGGGAATTGACGTAGTCGCAAAAACATAGAGCGCGCCTGGATAAGCCATCAAACGCGACGTGTTGATTCCCATTGCTATGACGGGGCGGGCAAACCAGCCCGCCTCGCTTGTTTTGGTCCCTTTGGTTCTCGATGCGGTCTGTAAAGGAGAAAACAACCGTGATCCGCTCCCCTGGGCAAGCCTTAATCGGTCCCCTGCCGTCGCTTCGCCTTGACAGAAGCGCACCATCCTTTTTTTCTTTCTGTCGTTTTGATAAATGGAATATGGAGGGCGAGCGATGAAACGGTTTTTGAGCGTATTGTGCGCAGCGGGAATGGGTTTGCTGTGGGCATGCAGCAGCAAACCGCCGGACGTGCCGCCGGCGGCCAAAACGCCCGGATTGATGCAGGATGTTGCGGTCTCGGAAGGCCGTCCCGCATCTTCCGCATCCCGATTGCCAAAGGCGGCCACGCCCACGCCGCAAGCGGCAACGCTGACTCCGGAGCCGAAAACGACCGCACCCCTTGACGCGGACCTGCCGTCCACCCCAGTTCTCCCGCGTATCGCGCTGAAACCGCCCGTATCGGCTGCTGCGCCCGAAACGACCCTGACCACCGGCACGGCCGCCACGTCGCCGTCCGCCGCGCACGCGCTGCCGTCCACGCCGTCCCTTCCGGCCGCAACCCCGACACCGGCCGCCGCACCGGCGGCTTCGGCCAGCACACCCTCCCTGACAGTGTCACCGGATACTCCAAGGGAAGAAACCGAGCCAACCTCGCCGGAAGCCGCCGCTGCGCCGACCCCTGCGCCGGCCGCGCCCGGCAATCCGGTGGTGGTCCTTACGACCAGCTTGGGTGTGATCGAGATCGAGCTCGATCCGGTGCGCGCACCGGTGACGACGGAAAACTTCTTATACTATGTGCACAGCCGCCACTACGACGGGACGATATTCCATCGGGTCATCGGCAATTTTGTGATTCAAGGCGGTGGATACACTCCCGACATGAAGCAGAAGGAGACGGCCCCGCCGATTGTCAACGAATCGGGCAACGGCCTGAGCAACGTTCGCGGCGCGGTGGCCATGGCGCGAACCAGCGACCTCAACAGCGCGACCTCGCAGTTTTACATCAATGTAGTGGACAACTACAATCTCGACACCATGCGGTATTGTGTGTTCGGCAAGGTGATCGCGGGTATGGACGTTGTGGACAAGATTCGCGCCGTGCCGACGCAATCCGTAACTTTGCCCAACGGAACCCGAATGGAGGATGTGCCGGTCGTTCCAGTGGTGATTATGAGCGCACAAGTAAAGTAGGCGTTGGCGGAATCGTGGATTGATTTGCACGCGCCGGCATAGTAATCAGTCGAAAAATTCATCGGCTTCACTGAAAGGCGGGATGCAAATGACCAGCAGCCGCATCCGGCCTTTTCCGCGATGGCGCGTCCCCGGCTTGATCATCACGGCCGTTCCGGGCGAAACGGGGATGTCTTCGCCATCGAGTTCGACGGCGCCCTGCCCCTCCAGAATGTAGTAAATCTCGGTCATGTTCTTATGGTAGTGAGCGACGGCGTCCTCGCTGAGGTCGAGGCGGTGGATGCTGGCTGCGCTGTTTGCGGGGTCGAGGAAAGCGCGGCGCGTGGCGCCGCAGGGACACGGGACAGCGGCAATGTCCTCGAACCGTGCGACAAGATAGCCGGGGTTGTTTTTCATGCGAGATGCCCTCCGTCTGCCGGCAGGCGTAACAAAGATGCAATGGCGAGACATGGGTGGACGTGTCAATCGAAAAGGGCGGCCAGGACCGCCGGCGCGAACCCATGCGGAGTGCGGCGGACAAAAATCATTATTGCGTCCGCAAGAGCAATTAGGGCAGAGATAGATAACTTTTCGCGCGGCGGTGAATCGGATGTGGGAATTGCTGCCGGGAATCATCGGGATTGTGTGCGCGGCCAGTGTTCTATTTGTCTTTCCCGTGCGCAATTCTGTGCGATTTCGCATTCGGCCTGCGGCGACGTGGTCACTGATTGGGGTTAACGTCGCAGCGTTTGGGGCGATTCTCTGGACGCGCGGATTCGGCGCGTATTTCGGGGTGTCAAACTGGTATGAGGGGCTGGTATTTGCAAACGACTTTTCGCGCCCCTGGACTCTGGCCACGTCCCTATTTATCAACGGTCATCCACTGCTTCTGTTCGTTTTCCTGTGGCTCTTTTATCTGATAGCGCCGGTTCTGGAGGAACGCCTCCGGTGGTATGGATTGCTGGCGCTGTATCTGGGCGGGGGTGCGGCGGCGACTGCGCTTTACGGCTTTTTGTGCCAACTGCTCGGAGCCCAGATTTGGTCGCTGGGTATGGCGCCCGGGCTTTATGTGCTGCTGGGTTTCTATCTGGTGCTGTTCCCGTACGAAGAGATCACCTTTTTTTACAATGTGCTGTTCTTTGCTTTCACTGGGACTGCGGGCATTGCGACGATCTATCTGGCGTTGTTTTCTGTTTTGCTGCACGCAGCGGGAGGCATAATCGCCGATTGGATTGGGCTCGGAATCTTCCCGCATCACATCGGGCCGATTCCGTGGGCGGCCGAAAGCATTCCCTTGCTGGGATTGATCGTAGGCTTTCTGGCGGGAACCTTGCGCTACGGGCTGGGGGCGTTTGTCGGAAAATCAGCCGCCGGCGGCGAAACCTCTCCGGCCGACCGGATGCTCCAGCGTGCACTCGAACGCCTTGCGGCCGACAAGGGGAACGCAGCGAAACCGGCGGGACGTCTGACGCGGCGCGAGAAAGTTCAGTTTCGCCGGGCGCTGGGCGATGATGCGCCGCCGGAGGAACTCGAAGCATTCGCCGAGCAGTGTCTGGCAAAGCACAGGGAAGAGATGTTGATAGCGGCTTATACAAAGTTTCGGGAACGTTTCCCTGAACGCAGCTTCGGGCCGGGGCTGCTTGCGGCGGTGGCCCGGCGATTTGAACAGGCCGGACAAATGGATCTGGCAGCCGACGCTTATCGGCTATTGACGCGCGCTCACGCAAAACTACCCGCGGCCAATGAGGCACGGTTCCGTCTGGCAAGACTGCTTGCGAGCGATCCAACAGCGGTCGAGGAGGTGATCGCGCTGCTCGAGAAGTTTCTAGAAGGGCAGCCGCCGCGGGAAATGGCCGTCGAAGCGCGGACGCTTCTGGACCAAATGATCGAGACCACCGGACGGGGAAGTACGTATGCAGGACTCAGCCTGTTCAAACCTTTCCGCTTCGGGAAGACCGAGAGCGATAAAGGAGCGGGACCCCTGCTCACGCCGGCGGGAGCGCCGAGCCGTCCGGACGGGCTTCCCATCGGGCGCAGCAGCGAGGAGGTCTTTCCGAAAGAGCCACCCAAAGACCAGGTCAAGCCATGTGGCTTGGCAGAGAAGCCTCCATCATTGCATGAAATCGTCCCGGATTCCCAGGGCAGGGTTTTGGCGGAATGGGGCGGACCGGCAGCCGGGGCCGACGAACTGGCAAAAGTAATGGCCGCGGCAAGCAGTTTTGCAGTTATATTGCTGCCGGGCAAAACACCTATCACAAGCGACAAGTTGAGTGCGTTGGCAGAGTTCTGGACCGTTGGTTTGCCGGAAGCCTCGAACATGCTCAAGAATTGTCGAGGTGTATTACTTGACGATGCGCCTTCGGGGCGAGCCGTTGTCTTGACGCGAAAACTCCGCGGTATTGGTTTGCCGGTAACGATGATCCCCCTACTGCCCGATCTGGTCTATCCGACCTGCGAAGAGGCAACGGAGTTCGACTGGACTTTTTCCACCTGCGGAAATGTTACACGGTTAGGACGACGCGTGTTCGGTTGGGAGCAAATCCGGCTTGTGAACCTTGCCCAAGTGGCCTTGCCCGGGGCGGGACAGACCTTTCGGACCGTCCTGGACATGTATGTGGGCTCGCCGCATATCTACCTGCGCTTTTGGGAGACAACGGTGAACTTTGGACGGAGCGCACTGGACGGCCAACGCGGCGGCTGCACGACGCTCTTGGGGCTGGCAAAGTGCCTGGATGCGCGTGCAAAGGAAGCACTGAAGACGCCAGCGTTTCGTGCGGCGATCGCAGGAAATGCTCCGGAGGCTTTCGAGTCCCCGGCCGAATTGGACAACTACAACCGCTGGTTCCTGTATGCGGGATTTGGGAAATACTCGCGAGCATAAGGAGAGGGAACATGGGGATTGCGGATTGGGTGAGTTTGATGCTTGCCCTGAGTCTGTCGCTTGCCATTGGGGCAATGGCGACGGCGTTTTCGATGACGCTGGCGCGGCGGTTCAAAGCCATGGCAATCCCAAATGAGCGGAGTTCGCACCGAGTGCCGACGCCGCGGCTCGGCGGATTCGGCTTTTTTATCCCGATTGTTGCGGCTGCGGCCGTGCTCGATCAATATCCGGACCTGATCAACTACACAACGGGTGCGGCACAACCGGCGCTGCTGACTCTGTTTCGCCTGGTTCTCATTTGCGGCACATTGGCGTTTGTCGTCGGCTTGATGGATGACCTGATTGTCTTGCCGCCGTGGTTCAAGCTGATCGGGCAGATGATCTGTGCAGGTCTATTTGTCTATCTCGGCGGAAGAATGGCTTATGAGGTCATCGGAATGGATCTCGTAAGCGATATCGGAGGGGTGTTCAAAAAAGGGGAAATCACAAGGTATGCCGGCGCGGGGTTTTCGCAAGTAGCGCTGACGCAAGGCGTTGTGCTTGACGGTCTTTGGGGCAAAGCAGTTGGGCTTTTGGGGCCGGTTGGCGCATACGTTCCGCCGCTGGCAGGGCTGGTTACGTTTTTTTGGATCGTGATCCTGATGAATGCCTATAATTTCATGGACGGAATAGACGGTCTGGCGGGTGTATTCGTGCTGGCTGTGGCGGCGGGTGTGTTTGCAGCCTATTTGCCAGAGAGCTATCAGCCGGGGCTGCCAGGAATGAAAGCCCACATAGGGATTCTCCTGACGCTGGCAGCAATTCTGACAGGTCTGACGCTGGGTTTCTTGTTTTATAACTGGCCGCCGGCTAAAACATTTCTGGGCGATTGCGGCAGCCAGTTTATTGGTTTCACGCTCGCTGCCGTTTTGGCCCAACTGACGCGTGTGAGGACCGAGCCGGCCGTGGCCATCCTGAAGCGGCTGAAGCAGGTCGCCGGCCAGCCGGACGCAATCGAGCGCATCTATAAAGACAGCGACGTGTTGTTGCGACGCGAGGCCTATGTAGATTTTCTCGGGACGGTGATCCTTGTATATCCATTTTTGTACGACGTTGTCTATACGCTGATCCGGCGGCTGGCGCACGGCAAGCCTGTGTGGCGGGCGCATCATGAGCATTTGTACCAGCGGTTGATCGATTTGGGCTGGAGCCACCGCAAGGTTGTGGGATTCAGCGCGCCGTTTTATTTTGTGCATGCGGGACTGTTTGCGGCCTATTGTTGGGCGCCAAATGCAGGCCTGCGATGGGTGGCGGCAGGCGCGTCGCTCGCGCCGATGCTCATCTATACGCTCGTTGTCATTGGGTTGGAGAAGAAGGCGCAGGCACGCAAACAAGGCAGCGAAGGAACCCCGCAGTAGCAGGAAAAAACGCCGGGCAAACGAATGTCGGCGTGGCGAACACTCCGCGCATGCGGGTGTGAACCCGGCTACGGCAAAGAAGCGGGAACGGAGTCCGATTTTGCAGGCTGCGGAGGCTGGGGTTTTGCCATAGCGGCCAGGTCGCCTGCTTCTGCTTTGGAGTAAATGCAGAAGAAGGGAACGGCGCGGAAGGAAAATACTTTCAGCGGCTGGCGATCGTAGAGATAGGTTTCGACGGGGCCGAAGAACCCGCGCCGCACATGCAAAACCCAGTAGTCATAAGGCGGCGGCCCGTTGAAAATGAGATCGTCCCGCAGCATGTCCCACTCCTGCAAGTGAAGCGGAACTAATTCCTGCATGGCCAGGGTTTTGATGCGAGAGGCGGGCGGGAGCGTGTTGAGATACTCGATAACGTCTTCGTTGAAGCTTTCGCCCCAGTAGCTGGTCTCGAACCGGTCGCGCGCGCCCCGCAACCCGCCGGTCAGTATGTTGAAATAGGAAAGCTCGTGAGGGTGGATTCGCGCAATGGCCCACAGACCGTTGCCGGCCACGAGGGCCAATGCTGCGGCGGCCACGATATGGCGGACTTCCAGAGAGCCGCGGATTTTGCGGTTGAACGGGAAGATCGTTACTAGAGAATCGGCACCGCCGCCCGTCAGGATTGCCAGCATCGGAAACACCGAAAAGAACAACCGCGTGCCGTCGTATTTTGGACTGCCCGGCATCGCGGCGTGAATCAGCACAACCACGGCGTAAGCCGTGAACAGAATGCCGCGATACTCCCACCGGCAGTGGACCGCTGTTCGCGCCAGACCCAGAATGGAAAAGGCCAGAACCGGCAGGGGCACGGTGACCAGGGTCATGACGACCGGATAATGCCACGGAGCGTTCGGCCCGCCGTAACCCCATTGCCTGCCGAGATACCAGACTGCCGTTTGCTGGTGGCGGCTGAAGTAGTGGAAGTATTCGAGCAGCCGGGAGATCGTGTCATGCCACAGCCAGGGCCAGAGGAGAATCCAGACCAGCGGCGCGACAAAGACCATCGTGAAAAAATTGTTCACATACGTCCGGCGATGAAACGCATGGCCCCACACAAGGAGAACGGGTGCCAGCAAGACCGCATTGATCTTGGTGTCCAGCGCGATGCCGTAAGCAATGCCAAAAGCTGCCGCCCACCACGGGGACTTGAGGCCGCGGAAAAAGCAATAGATCGAAAGCAGCAGAACAGCATTGGTCAGGGACTCCGTGGCGGCAATATGGGCGTGGCCGAACGCGGCGGGAAAAGTCATGTAGGCGGCGGCGGCGATCACGGCGGCCCGGCGGCGATAGCTGTTCAGCGTCAGTAGGTAGATGAGAAAGATGCACACCCCAAAGGCCAGGGCGGATGGAAATCGAAACGCGCGCAGATCGCCCCACCAGCTGCGGGTGGCGGCCCACGAAAGCCCCATAGTCCATTTCACAACCGAGGGCAGTTCGATGATTCCGACGGGACGGCGCGTGCCGAGGTCCTCTTCGCCGCTCCACAGGCGCGTGATTTCAGAGAAGCGAACCGCACTGGCGTGATCGGTCAGAAAATCGGTCAACCACTCGACGGCCATCTGCGCGGGTTTGCGATAGAACGCCTCGTCCCACGAGTAGCCGATGCCGCGATAGGTGAGAAGGACGGCAACGATGCCGGCGACGGCAAGTGCAGCGGCGATAGCGAGGTCGGTCCACGTGGTGCGGCGTAAATCGGCGACAGGCTCGCGCGCTTCCTCGTGGCGCATCGGCTCGGGCGGTTCAGGAACGGGCGGCTGAATTTTGGCCAGCGCTTCGGGAGTCAACGCCCAGGGGGCTTTCGGCATGTCGTCCATGTGGCAGTGTCCTGCGCAGTTGCGTCGGAGGTGCAGCCGGCCCCCGGGTAGAACTGCATTCGCAGCCTGTTTTGTCCAACCCAGGGTTTTCCGGCTCCTGCCAGCCTCGATATTGATCCAGACACAGCCGGGCCCGGCATTCAATCAAAGATTTTCTTCCGCCCGCGGAGGGACGGTTCGAGACCGGATTTTTGGTCTTCTGCAAATCAGCGATACAACCGCTTGTCTTCGTCGGTCAGAGGGGCATGACGCAACGTGGGGAATACAATTAGCCCCTCCATGCCGGCGGAGCCGCGGATTTCAAAGGGCAGGCGGCGGGTGGCAAGATGGATTTCGCCCTCTTCGAGAGCGGCTTTCTCATCGGCCCATGCCTCGGCGGCGGCGCGCAGGACGGCGCGGCGGCGGGGAGTCACGTTGATGTAGCCGCACCGACCGTCCATCAGGACATAGGTGGCCGAGGAGGGGAAGTCGCGCCAGAAGACCAGGCCGCGGGGGGACATTTCGCCGTTGAACCGCGAGCGGTCGGTCAATTCCGGCGGCACACGAACGCCGAGACTTGCCCAATGCAGCGGGTTTTCGGCAATCCAGTCATAAGGGATTTCAAAGTCCACGCGGGCCTCACGCTGAAGTTGGGCCAGTTCTTTGCGCGCCTGGGCGGCGGCCTTCGTGCGCGGGAATTGCAGGGTCAGGCGCTCGGTCAGAAGCAAACGGCTTTGCGGATCGTCCACTTCTCGGATTCGGCGCCACTGTTCGTCGGCGGCGCGTTCGGCCAGCTGGTCGTCGAGAGCGGGCGAGAGAATTTGCGCTTTTCGATAGGCGGCGGCGGCGTCTTCATAGCGGCGCAGCTTCTGGTAGAGGACGCCGAGGCGGATACTGATGTCGGAGCGTTCGTCGGGAGTGAGCCCGGCGCGCGGGTCGGCCAGCAGGAGTTCCCCAGCCGTAAGAACGTCTTCGGGGGAGACGGGGTT
>JADFCW010000170.1 GCA_017161705.1 Candidatus Sumerlaeota bacterium
CACGCGCGCGACCTGATTTATGTTTCCACGCTTCTCAAGCAATACTTTACCGAGGACAAGATTCTGGAAACGCTCGAAATCTGCGAAGAGAACGGCATCAATACGATCATCACCGGCTCGGGTTCGGCGCCCATCCTGAAACGCTACTGGAGCGAACGCGGAGGAAAAATCCAGTGGATCGGCCAGTGCTCGGCAAAGCCCGACGATATCGGCAGCGATGCGCAGACGGCCATTGACGCCGGCGCCGTGGGCGTGTTCATGCTCGGCAACGTGGCTGATGAATGGGCGCGCAGCGGCAAGGTCGAACTCATCGGCAAGTTTGTCGAGCATATCAAGCGCCAGGGCGTTATTGCCGGTGTCGGCGGGCACAACCTCGGCACGCCCCAGGAATGCGAAAAGGCGGGCGTCGGGGCCGATTTCTATATGAAAACCCTGCACAGCACAAATTACTGGTCCACGCGCCAGCCCGATCAGGACAAGGATGTCATTGACAACTACAAAATTGACAACTACTGGGACAAACATCCGGAGCAGACCATTGCCTATATGGCGACGGTCCAGAAGCCATGGATTGCTTACAAAGTGCTGGCCGCCGGTGCCATTCACCCCAAGGACGGCTTCCGGTTTGCTTTCGAGAACGGCGCCGACTTTTGCTGCGTCGGAATGTTTGATTTTCAGGTGGTCGAGGACGCTATTATCGCTCGCTCGATTTTCAACGATTCTGGATTAAAGCGGTCGCGCCCATGGTTGGCGTGACAGATAGAAATGAACCTGAGGTGCAACATGTCGGAGAATTTGAATCGTCGGGACCTGCTCAAGCGGTCGGTCGCCCTATCGGCCGGCATTGGGGCTTTCATGAGTTTTGAGGAGATGCACCTATTGGCCCAGGCGGCTCAGCCTGCGGCGGCCCAGCCGGCATCCGACGCGCCGCCGGGTCCGATGCCCATGGGCAAAATCGGCCCGCTCAGCGTCAGCCGGTTGATTTGCGGCGGCAATTTGATCAGCACCTTTGCGCATGCGCGCGATCTGATCTATGTGTCGGCCCTACTGAAGCAGTATTTCACCGACGAGAAAATCTGCGATACACTCGAATTGTGCGAGGAGCACGGAATCAATACCGCGATTATGCGAGTGGACGACCATACCTTGCGCGTGATCAAAAAATATCGCGGCGACCGCGGCGGCAAGATTCAGTGGATCGCCCAGGTCAAACCCAATGAAGACGATCTGCTCTGGGACTCCAGGCTGGCGCTGGAGAACACCGCGCTCGGCGTCTATATGCACGGCGGGGTGGCCGACGAATGGGTGCAGAAGGGCAAGGTGGACCTGATCGGAAAGTTTGTCGAACAGGCGCGCAAACTTGGCGCCGGCGTGATCGGCCTCGGCGCCCACGACATTGCCACGACGATGGCATGCGTAAAAGCCGGGCTCGAGCCGGACTTTTTCATGAAGACACTGAACGCCAAGAACTACTGGTCGGCGGGCATTATGCCGCGCCACGACAGCGTGTGGTGCGAGCAGCCCGAAGAGACCATTGCCTTTATGAAAACGGTCCAGAAACCATGGGTGGCCTTTAAAGTTCTCGGCGCCGGCGCAATTCATCCCCGCGAAGGGTTCAAGTACGCCTTCGCGAATGGCGCGGATTTTTGTTGCGTCGGCATGTTCGATTTTCAGGTGGTCGAAGACGTCCTCCTGGCCAAGAAAATCCTCGCCGGAAATCTACAACGCGAGCGCCCGTGGATTGCGTGACTGTAAAAAGGAGCACACGGCAACGCTTCGGCGTCCATGTCGTCCACATCATCTTTCCTGCGGAGGACCTCCCATGAACAAACAACTTAATCGCCGCAGTTTTCTGAACAGCTCGCTGGCGGGGGCCGCCGGAACCGCAGCCCTTGCGCTGCACAGCTTCGAGGAAGCGGCGCTAAAGGCGCATGCCGCTGCCGGTCCAAAGGCGGCCGCTCCCGCTAAAGAGGCTGCAGCCAGCAGCCCTATGCCCACGGGGCAGATTGGGCACCTAAAAATCAGCCGCATTTTTTGCGGAGGCAATCTGATCGGCGGCTGGGCCCACGCGCGCGACCTCATCTATGTCTCGGATCTCGTCAAGCGATACCACACCGAGCAAAAGATCTTCGAAACACTCGAGCTGGCCGAGGAAAACGGCATCAACACGATCCTGACCAATCCCAACGCCGGTCCGGTGATCAACCGCTATTGGAAGGAGCGCGGCGGGCGGATTCAGTGGATTTCCGATTGCGCGATGAAAGACCTCAAGACCGGCATCCAGACCTCGATAGACAACGGCGCTCATGCGGTTTATGTCCAAGGCGGGATCGCCGACCGCGAGGTCGAGGCCGGCCGCGTGGCCACGCTGGTCGAGGCGGTCGAGTTTATGAAATCGCAAAAAGTGCTCGGCGGCATGGGCGCGCACAAACTCGAAACGGTCAAAGCGTGCGTGGCTGCCGGCCTGGATCCGGATTTCTGGGTCAAGACCATTCACCCTGTCAACTACTGGTCGGCCAAAGGCCAGCCAGAGCACGACAACATTTTTTGCCGCGAGCCGGAAGAAACCGCCGAGTTTATGAAGACAATCAAAAAGCCATGGATCGGCTTCAAAGTTCTGGCCGCCGGGGCCGTTCATCCGAAAGTGGGATTCCGGTTTGCTTTCGAGCACGGCGCCGATTTCATCTGCGTGGGCATGTTTGATTTTCAAGTGGTCGAGGATGTCATTCTTGCGAAAAACGCCTTGGCTAATCTGAAACGCGAACGCCCGTGGATGGGCTAAATAGGGGAGAGCGAATGGACCGAAGGGACCGCGTTGACAGGATGGGCCGGGAAACAAAGCCGTAGTCGGTCCATTGGCTCCATTTCCTCTGCTCAGTCCATTATCCTCAGCCCAATCAAAAACTCATTCTGAAGGAGCAGGCATGCGAAATCGCAAAAATCGAATCGCGCGAAGGTCGTTCATTCATTCTACCATGGCTCTCGGCTCGGGTGCAGTTGCATTAGCGGCCGCCGCCGCTGAGCCGGCGAAGAAAACCGAAGATCTAAATGTAGCGCTGGTCGGATACGGCACGCAGGGACAGTTGCTTCTGGGGGCGGCGCTGAAAACCCCGGGCATCCGCTTCCGCGCCGTGTGCGACATCTGGAAAGACTTCAATCTCGATGGCGCCTCGCAAATGCTCCGCGCTTACAAGCACGAACATCGTGCTTACGTGGATTTCAAGGAGATGTTGGACAAAGAACGCGGCAATCTCGACGCCGTGATTATCGCCACTCCCGATTTTTGCCACGCCGAACAGACCGTGGCGGCGCTCAAGGCCGGTCTCCATGTCTTCTGTGAAGCGCCCATGTCCAACACCCTCGAAGGCGCCCGCCAGATGGTCCAGGCCGCCAGGGCCTCCGGCAAAATCCTGCAAATCGGCTATCAGAGGCGAAGCAATCCCCGCTATATTCATTGCGCTGCCAAAGTGCTTCGCGAACTGAAACTCCTCGGCGCCATTCAGGCCGCAGACGGCCAGTGGAATCGCTCGCTGCAACCCGACCGCGGCTGGCCCAAGCGCGCGACCATGGACGAGGCCGCCCTGGCGCCCTACGGCTACGCTTCTATGCAGCACTTTCGCAACTGGCAGTGGTACAAAAAATTGGGCAGCGGCCCGCTGGGCGAATTAGGCTCGCACCAACTCGATGTCTTCAACTGGTTCCTGGGAGCTTATCCCTCCGCCGTTCTGGCCAGCGCCGGCACGGAGTACTACGACAAAACCACTCACGAGTGGCCCGATACGATCATGGCCCTTCTGGAATATCCCGCACGTCAGGGCGTCGTGCGCGTCTTCCAGCAAGTCGTAACGACGAACGGCAATCTGGGGTACTATGAAAAGTTGCTGGGCGCCGAGGGCGCGCTGGTCATTTCCGAGGCGCAAAACCTCGCCAGCCTTTTCCGCGAGGCGTCCGGTCCCGACTGGGGCAAATGGGTGGACCTCGAGTATCTGATTCAAAGCGGCAAAAAGCCCGTGCAAACCGAAGGCGAAACCAAAAGCGCTGTCAGCATCACCGAGACGGTTTCGCCGCTCCACTACACCATTCCGGTGGAGATCAATGACTCCTTTCAAAAACTGCATCTGGACAATTTCTTTGCCGCCATTCGCGGCGAGGCAACGCCGAACTGCCCGCCCGAAGTCGGCTACGCGGCCGCCGTGCTTACAGCCAAAATTCAGGAAGCAGCGACCACCGGACAGAAGATTCATCTCAAGCCCGAAGACTTTGCTGTGCAGTAGTGCTCTAAACCCTAATCGGTTGGCAAAGATTTGCAAGTCCGTTTGTAGTTCACACTTCAGTGTGCCGCATATCGTTCACGCTTTAGCGTGTCGTATTCAGCGAAAAACAGTACCCCAGGAATTTTACCAAACACCCTATACCTGGAAGATGTCCGCATGGAACTAATATTTGAAAAAAGCGCGCCCGGACGCATAGGCGTTTCCCTCCCGCCAACGTTTGAACCCAACGCGGAACCTAGCCATTGGCTCCCGCCCAATATGGTGCGTCAGGAACCAGCGCCCTTGCCCGAACTCAACGAGCCGGAAGTTGTCCGTCACTTTACACGCCTGTCGCAGCGCAATTTCTCGATTGATACCCACTTCTATCCTCTCGGTTCGTGCACGATGAAATACAATCCGCGCCTGACGGAAAACGCCGCGCGGCTGGACGGCTTCGCCTGGCTCCATCCGCTTCAGGATCCCGAAGACGCACAGGGCATTCTGGCGCTCATGGCGCGGCTCGAAGACTGGTTGTCGGCTCTGTGCGGCATGGACGCCTTCACGCTCAACCCGGCGGCCGGCGCGCAGGGCGAATTCTGCGGAATGAGTATCATTCAAGCCGCTCATGTTCATCGCGAGGGCAAGCCGCGTCCCTACGTGCTCATTCCCGAATCCGCCCACGGCACAAATCCGGCCAGCGCCGCGCTTTCTGGCATGATCGTAAAAACCATTCGCGCTCTGCCGGATGGCACAACCGACATTGAAGACCTGAAAAAACACCTCGACCATCGGGTCGCCGGCATGATGATGACCAACCCCAACACGGTTGGCGTGTTCGAGTCGCGCATTGTTGAGATCGCCGAACTGGTGCACGCGGTCGGCGGTCTGATGTATTACGACGGCGCGAACCTCAACGCCATTGCCGGACTGGCGCGGCCGGGCGACATGGGCTTCGACGTGGTGCATGTTAATTTGCACAAGACGTTCTCGACCCCGCACGGCGGGGGCGGCCCCGGCAGCGGACCGGTCGGCGTCAAATCGCATCTCGAACCTTACTTGCCGATCCCGCGTCTCGTGCGCCATGAGGACGGCTCGCTTTCCCTGACCGAAGACCGCCCTCTCTCCATCGGACGGTTGAGCGCGTTTCAAGGCAACGTCGGCGTGGCGGTTCGGGCATTTGCCTATATTCTCCTCCACGGGCTTGAGGGCATTCGGCGCAACAGCCAGCTGGCCGTGCTCAACGCCAACTATTTGCGGACGCGGCTGCGCGACCACTTCACCGTCCCGTTCCCGCAATACTGCGCGCACGAGTTTGTGATTTCGCTCGCCGATCTGGCCCGGGAGACGGGTGTCAAAGCGGGCGACGTGGCCAAGCGCCTTTTGGACTACGGCTTCCACGCCCCGACAGTCTATTTCCCGCTGATCGTGCCGGAGTGCTTGCTCATCGAGCCGACGGAAACCGAGTCGCGCGCCACGCTCGACGCCTTCGCCAACGCGTTGATCGCCATCAAGGGAGAGGCTCGGACCGACCCCGAAAAAGTCAAAGGCGCGCCCTGGACGCTGCCTGTCTCGCGCCTCGACGAATATCGCGCCGCCACGCAAATGGATGTGTCATACTTTGGGTGAGATCGGAGAATAGTTATGAGAAACGCATCAAAAAAGATTCCAAAACCAGCCGCCGCGTATTTAGCCGCGCTCCTGTTGATCGTCGGCAGCACGAACGCTGCACAAAGATCCACTGTAGAGCAAGCCAAGGCTGCCTTGGCCAAAGCCACTGCCTATCTGCGCTCGATCTCGACCGAAGGCGGTTATCTCTGGGAGTATTCGCTCGACCTCCAGCAGCGCCGCGGCGAGGAAACAGCCACCGCCTCGCAAATCTGGTTCCAGCCGCCCGGCACCCCCACCGTCGGCATGGCTTTTCTGAAAGCCTACGATGCCACCGGCGATCGCCAGTTCCTCGAAGCCGCCGGGGCCGCCGCTATGGCGTGTGCCCGATCGCAACTGGAGTCCGGCGGCTGGGACTACAAGATGGATTTCGATCCGGAGAAAATGCGCGCCTGGTATCTGCGAACGGACAAAGGGAAACTCGCCGACGCGCAGGCGGCCAAACGCCGCAACATCTCCACCTTCGATGATGACAACACGCAAAGCGCGATCCGTTTTCTGATCGCTTTCGTGGATCGCACGAAACAAGAAACTTCGCCCGAAGTCGCCGAAATCCGTCAGGCGCTCGACTACGGCCTGGCAAAAATGCTCGAAGCGCAATATCCCATCGGCGCCTGGCCCCAGCGCTACGACGGCAAACCGCGCGATCCCAAAGACTTTCCCGTCAAACCTGCCAGCATTCCCAAAGAATATCCCCGCGAATGGCCAAAAGGAAACTACTATACCCACTATACGCTCAACGACAACACGCAGCGCGACTGCATTCGCACCATGCTGGAGGCGTATCACACACTGGGCCGCAAGGACTGTTACGACGCGGCGAAAAAGGGCGGCGACTTTCTTATCCTGGCCCAACTGCCTCCGCCGCAGTCCGCCTGGGCTCAGCAATACAACGCCAACAACGAGCCGGCATGGGCGCGGGCATTCGAGCCTCCTGCCGTCTGCGGCGGCGAGAGCGTCGGCGTCATGCGGATGCTCATTGATCTTTATCTGGAAACCGGAGAGGAAAAATACCTGAAGCCTATTCCCGCGGCGCTCGACTGGTTCGACCGTTCGCAGATTGCTCCGAACCGCTGGGCACGCTTCTACGAGTTGGGCACTAACAAACCCATCTATGGCGACCGCGACGGCAAAATTCATTACACGCTCGAGGAAATCAGCGCCGAACGCGCCAGCGGCTATGGCTGGGAAGGCAACTACGGCGTCGAATCTATCAAAAAACTTTACGAGCAGGTGCGCAAAGAAGGACGCGAAGCCTATCTTGCGGCCCAGAAAAAGAAGGATGCGGTCAGCGACAGCCGCCTGCGCTCTCTGGAATCCAGTGCAAAAAGTGTTATCGCCTCTCAGGACGAGCAGGGCCGATGGATTCAAAGCAACCGAATCCGCATGCGCGACTTTGTGAAAAACATGGAAATCCTGAGCGACTACTTAGCTGCGGCAGGAAAAAAAGCAGCAGGACAATAACACACGAAGACTGAGCACGTTGCACCCAATCCGCGCCCCCGAAGGGTTCTGCCAGGCCGGGTGCGCTATTTTTCGGTCGGGATGGTTGTTTTTGGGGACTGCTGGCGGTGAGATCCTCCCTTTGGCAGCTTCTTCTCCGCGTCCCATTTGCGCAAAAATTCTACCGGGTCCACGAGCAGCTGGCGCGGTTTGGCCCCCTGATACGGCCCGACAATGCCGTTGTCTTCCATGAGATCCATCAGGCGCCCGGCGCGCGCGAAACCGATTTTCAACCGCCGCTGGATGAGCGACACCGATGCCTTTCTCGACTCGAGGATCAGCCGCAGCGCCCGCTCATAGAGTTCATCGCCCGTCTCGTCGTCCGACGAGGGCGCTGTAAAATCATCCACTGCATACTGAACCCGCAAGGGTGGCTTGTCGCGTTCGGCGCCCAACACACGCTCGGCGTCGTCAATCGAGCGCGGACCGTCGGACGCGTCTGACGTGTGAGATACGTCCGACTCGTCGCCGTTGGATTCATCCGATAGGCCGGACTTGTCCGCACCATTCTGGCGGATCTGCAAAGCAGCGCGTGCACCGGCAGCCTCGATCGCCTCTTCGGCCGCCAGCTGCTCCTCCGTCATGGCCTTGCCTTGCGCGGTAATGAACTCGACAAGACGCTCGATTTCGGCGTCCGAAACGTATGCCCCCTGAATACGCTGCGGCCGCAAGGAACCGCCTCCCGAAAAGAGCATGTCGCCCTGGCCCAGCAACGACTCGGCTCCCTTCGTATCCAAAATCGTTTTCGAGTCCACCTGCGAAGGCACCTGAAAAGCGATGCGGCAGGGAAAGTTGGCTTTGATGATGCCCGTGATGACGTTGACCGACGGGCGTTGGGTGGCCAAAATCAAGTGGATGCCGACGGCTCGGGACATCTGCGCCAGACGGATAATGTTCTCCTCGACCTCGTTGCGCGCCACATACATCAAGTCCGCCAGCTCGTCCACGATGATGACGATGTGCGGCATGCGGGCCACTTCGTGTCCGACGCGCTCAAGCGACGCCTTCCGGTCGCTTGCGATCGCATTGTATCCGTCAATACTTCGGACGCCCAGCGAGGCCAACTGCCGATACCGCTCGTCCATCTTGCAGACCACCCACTGCAGCGCAGCCGCAGCCTTGCGTGGATCGCACACCACCGGCGCCAGCAAATGCGGGATCCCTTGATAAACGCTCAGTTCCACCCGCTTGGGGTCAATCATCAGGAAGCGCAGACGGTCGGGCGGATTGGCCAGCAGGAAACTGCAGATGATCGAGTTGAGGCAGACGCTTTTGCCTGAGCCTGTGGCGCCCGCGATCAATAAGTGCGGCATGCGGGCCAGATTGCAAATATACGGACGCCCCTCGATGGTTTTGCCCAGACCGAACAGGAGCGGTGCATCCTGTCCCTGGAAATCCCGCGACTCGAGGATTTCGCGCAGCCGCACAATGCTCGGCTTCCGGTTAGGAATCTCCAGGCCGACCGTGCCGCGGCCGGGAATCGGCGCCAGAATGCGCAGCCGGCTGGCCCGAAGAGCCATGGCCAGGTCGTTCTCAACCGCTGTGATACGGTTGATTTTCACCCCGTCCGCCGGCTGAACCTCGAACAGTGTCACGACAGGTCCCTGTGTAACATCGACTACTTTAACCTCGATGCCAAAGCTGGCCAATTTATCCTCAATCGTGCGCGACAGCACCTCGATGTCCTTTTCGGTCAATCCTTCGGGCGACAGCGCGGGCGGCGTCAGCAGATCCAGCGGCGGAATTTGATATGCTTCGAACATGTCTATTTGTTCCGCTTGGGTCAAGGCATCATCGTTCTCCTCGGAAATCTCCGCCGCGTCGGCAATATCGCCATCCTCCGTGTCCACATCTTCGTCCTCAGCTTCCTCAACGACCGCATGGCCGATAGGCGATTCGACCGCCAGCGGCGGCAGTTCGCGCGCAGGCGGTGCAGCGACGGCGCTCATGCGGCCCGGATCCGGCAAACCCCCAAAAATCCGTCCGCCGCGGGTGGCGCTGCTGCGCATCGGCCGTGTATTCTTGATTTGCTCGGTCCACTTGCCCAGATGATCCACTACCGCGCGCTGTCCGCTGCGGAAACGCCGCCACAAGCCTGCAAAAAACGTGTAGAAAAGAAAATCAGTGGCCAGCAACAAACCCATCGCAAGTACAGTCGCCATCGTGAGATACGTGCCCGTGCGGTCGAGATAGCGCGGCAAGTTGGCGCCCTCGTCGCTGATCAAAAACGCTCCCAGTGCCCCGCCCAGATCGAACGATCGCATGTCCCGATACGCATCCGTCGGCTCGAACGCCACCCAGTCGCTGCCGATTTGGGCCAGCAGGCCGCAGGCTCCCACGGCCAGCAGCACCAATCCCGCAATTTTGACCGGTAGACGCGGCCACTCCACGTTTCGGAACCGCGTAAGGCTCCATATCGCTAGCGTTGCCGGAACAATATAAGCCACAAACTGGCCGAGCAAAAACATCAGAAAACGCGCCAGGTAGTCACCCACAGGTCCGACAAAGTTGGAAGGTCTGTGAATCGAAACGGAGAAAATGGCCAGAAACGAAACGGCCGCAAGAAAGAAGATAAACAAACCTTGCAGTTCGGCCAGCTTTTCCTGGCTGAGGCCGAACCGATTCGGGGAACGAAGAGTTTGTGCCATGATCATCGCCTGCCACTGCGGGAATTCGCTCAGCCGTCGCCTGCGCTTTCAGCGACAGAGAGCCCATCATCAGGAAAGGGCGACCACTACGACACAATGAATAACCCGCCTCGCCTTCGCAAAGCAAGCTTTTTTTAAGCCCAAAAGCGATTTACTTTGAGGCCGGTTTTCGACGCCGCATGCGCGCCGCAAGCGAGGAAATCCGGCACAACATGCGAGCCTTCCATGGCTTCCAGTAGCGGCGGGCGCTGGGGTGAATGAAGCAAAAGTGCTGACATTTGATCGCCTGAAGACGTTCGGCGAACGTTTTTTCATCCACCTTGGAATCGCCGAAGTAGCCGGGGATATAATACCCGAAGCGGGAATAGGTTCCCTCATTGGGATTGCTGTGGGCAAGGTAGTAGTCGCGGAAAGTGCGCAGATTGGTGCGGACGCCGTATTTTTCCGGTTCCATCTGCCACGGTGCGCCGGGTTCGAGTTCGATTGAAAGGGCGCGCATGCCGGTGACGTGTTTGAAGCGGCGCGCAATCTCGCCGCGCAATTGAATAGTGGCCTGCAGATCAGCTTCGGTCTCGAAGGGGATGCCGTAGGTAAAAAACACCTCCATGCTGATTCCTTTGCGGTCTATGTAAGCGATGGTGTCGAGCAGTTCCTGATTGGAAAAGTAAAAGCCGCGGTTGGCCCTGCGGACACGCTCGGAGCCGGTTTCAGGCGAAAGGGCAATGACCGACTTTGGGCTGGGAAAGGTCAGGGCGAATTCGTCAATCATCTCCCGCGACGGCAAAGCGTTGCACTCGAAGAACCACTCGGTTCGAATCCCGCGCCGGCGGATTTCGCGCCAGAGTCGGACGTAATATTTCTGCAGCCGCGGCTCAGGATCGTAGCACGTGTGCATGGTTTCGTAACCGTAACGCTGCGCTTCGAGAATGGTCTCGATGACCGCATCTATACTGCGATAGAAATAGCTGCGGCGGCCGCTGATGCGCAACTGCGACGACTTGCTGCCGCCGCAATAGGAACAATCCACAGGGCAGCCGCGCCCGATGCACAAAGGAAAAAGCGGCGATTGGATCGTGTATTTCTTGTAGTTGGCTTGCTTGGATTCGTTCTTCGCGTAGACGAACGGCAAACCGATATAGCGCACGTACGTTTCATAGTGCTCAAGCAGCGGCATGTTGGCGAAATGGAGCTGGTTGACGATGTCCCGTGTGCCCACATAGGTGAGGGGATTGACGACGACAGTGCCGGACGAACCCTCGCGGCGGCCGCCGCCGCTGCTTGGTTCGGTACGGCGCCAGGTGAGATTGGGAATGGCGGAGAGAGCGGGCCGGTCAGACGGGGCGGACCGGTCGTTTGCGCGAGCTCGGCGCCGACCGACAATGGCCCGCACCAGTTCGAGCATGGGAATCTCCCCGTCGCCTCGGATCACTCCATCAATACAGTCATAGTCGCGCACTAATTCCTCGTGGTAGTAAGCAGCAGTGAACCCCCCCAGCACGATAAACGAATTCGGCGAGGCAGCCCGAATTTTCTTCGCCGCCTCGATCACATCGTAGGATTGTTGGTGCCAGTGCAGCGTCATGGCCACAACGGGCGGCTTGCGCGTTGCCACGTAATCCACAATCGAAAATTCCGGATTTTCGATCCACTCGATGCCGCAATGCACGATCCGGCTGGGATAGCCATGGCGATTCACCCAGTCGGCAATGGCCAACAGGCCCATGGGCATATAGTTGATCCAGATAAAATCGCCCAGCGGCTTGTAGTAGTTGTTCATCTTGGGTTGGTGAACAAACAAACAGTCGGGGCGGGGCGAAGATTCGTCGGACGGGGTCATGGAACTTTTGCCTTATGGAACAAAGCGTACCTTTGGTGCTGCGGATTCAGTGGACAGCACAGACGGCTTGAAGCATAACCGCTGCGGCGATAGAATCGAGCAGGGGATTCCTTTACCGTGCGCTCTGCTTTGGTCCTATTCTTCTTTCAACAAATTGCTGACGGCCGTGTCGAGATTTTCAAACTCCGACTTCTCGACGCCATAGACCTGACCGCCTTGTTTCACCCGCGTGTAATAACGCTCGCCGCGGTCCTTGCCACGAATGATCTCCGCAACAACCGTCTTGCTGGTATCGTAGAGGGCAACCTGAAGCGTGGGCGATGTGAAGCCCATTTCCGCGTCCGTCAAATTCCCCCGAAAGACGTCCTTGTATTCCAGGTCGCGCACCGCGCGGGTCAGATCGCCAACTAAGAAGGTATCCACGCGGCGCGGCTCTTTGGTCTTGGCCGATTGCAGCTTCCACGTTTCGCCTTCGCGAACGAGTGTAAAGGATGAAGCTGGCTGCCGGACTTCGATATGGGCGATCGCCTGCGTGTCAAAAGTAAACAATGTCTTATCCACCAAGTCTTCTTTGGTCAGAGCAAACTCGCTGGGCTTCATGAAGTCGAGGAGAATAATGGTCTTGGAGCCGCGCAGCCGCGCGAACAGCACACTCTCGCCGTTCCGGGTGGCCAGGTCGCCGATCTCCAGTGCCTCGGTGGTCTTGCCGTCCTTGTCTGCGACGGTCAGACGCACAGGGCGGTCGAGCCGGTAGAGGCCCAGACTCGTGGGCTCGTCGGTTTCGAAATCCTTGGCGCGCAGGTTGACCAGCGAGGAAACCGCGTTGTTGACCGCCTGTTGGCTGACCGAAGTGTCCGGATCGTCGGCAAACACCCAACGTCCTTGCTCGTTTTTGACCACTTTGGTCCGGCTCTTGAGCGTTTCGATCTCCAGCGAGGCAACATCCGCCGAAGTCAATTGGAACAGCTGCTTGTCGCGCAGCTTGGAGACCTTGATAGCCAGGTCCTCGAACAGCGAATCAGGGATGGCAACGATCAGACCGTCATCGCGCTTGGCGTAGTAGCCCTTGGTCGGACTGGATGCGCGGTCGCCGACAAGGAGAGTCAGCGTGCGCGGCTGCGTTGTGCCGGTTGTGGCGGTCTCTTCGACGAGCAAATCAATCTGCGGCTTGTCAAACCCAAACGTCGCCGTGCTCGGCGGGTCGTCAATGAACGACGTCACTTTTTCGGTTTTCAGTTTTCGCAGGAAATTCTCGACTTCGGCCAGGTCGGCTTTTCCCGTCAACGGCTGCTCGAGCCGCCATTCCGTGCCCGTCTTAGCCAAAACGATGTCCACCGGTTTCGTAAAAGAGCCAGTGGTTGTTTTCGTCGTTTCGCCTTCGACGGACTTGATTTCAATCGGCAGACGAACATTTTGCTTCAGGACAATGCGCTGCGCATCTTCCACGGTCACCGCAAGAACGGTGCGGTCGCGCAAGTCAAACGGTTTCTTATCGAGATTGTTCTTGATATATTCATTGATGGAAAAAATCTTCTTCTCGCTGTCAATCTTGGCGTAAAACTTCCCGGTTTCGGGCGCCTGTTTCCCGATCAGCAGCGTCATGCCCTGCGGGATATCCTTGGTCTTGACGATCAACTTATGGGTCGGGGCATCGAGGCCGTAGTCTTCGAGCTTGATCGTTTCGTCCATCGTAAATTCGCCATAGCGCATGGCTGGCAGGAGAT
>JADFCW010000171.1 GCA_017161705.1 Candidatus Sumerlaeota bacterium
AATAGGCCGGCTGGCCGTCCTTGCGCGCGACGGCGCTGTGCTGGAAGCCCTGCGACTTGGTAAAGTAAAGGATTTTCTTCTTCGCACCCTCGGCGCATTGGCCGGGAGCACACAGTGCCAGAAGAACCAGCGCCGCGAGCATGTGCGCCGCCCATCGTGTGGTGGAACGTCTCATTGGTGTTCTCCTTTCGCGATCGAAAAATTGTTTGGCCTTCCCGCATCGAAGGCGCAGATTCCAACGGCGGTTGTTGCCTTGATGCTTTGTCATTTGTCAACCTGCTTTGCAAGCGCCCTATACCGGCGGCACGGGCACTGTCCGCGTGTCAGCCAGCGCCTCGTCGAGAGTGACCGGCCGCTTTTGCTCTAAACTCGTGCGGATCAGCAGGCCGATCATCGTGGCGCCGACGCCGTTGGCGATCCCGCAATAGGCCTTCTCCGGCGTGCCGTTGCGAACGCACTCGAAGAAATTGGCAAAGTGTTCGGCGGTGTCGCCCTCGCCGCCCTCGCCGGTCACTTGCGTTTTACCCGAAGCATCCTTTTGGCGAAGCGTGGCAGTTGCGGCCATGATATCCACGGCGCCGCGGGTTCCGACGAACTCGGCCTCGAAACTGTTCTTCTTGAACCCGGGCACTTCGATCCATCCGTGCGAATAGTGCAGAACGAGATTCTTCAGCGCGCCTTCATACTCGAGAATCGCCGTATAGTAGTTAGTGGTGTCGCGTCCCGGAATGATGCCCGAACGCCCCACGGCAACGCAGGATTTCGGATGCGCCTGCGTAACCATCCACATCAGGTTGAATTCATGGACGGCCTGCTCGAGCATCCAGTCGCCCGATTCGGCCCGGCGCGTATACCAGTTGCCGTGGTTGTCCCAGCCGTTGAGCCGGCGGAACCGCCCGTCGAGCAACTCCCCGATCAGCCCCTGCCGGACCTTCTCGATGATGTTGCGGCGCGCAGGGTGCGCACCCCACTGAAAACCGATTTGGACGACGACCTTCGGGGTATTTTTCGCTGCTTCCTGCAACGCCTTGACCCCCTTGGCCGTAATGGCCAGAGGCTTCTCTCCGTAGAACGGTTTGCCCGCCGCCAATGCGTCGGCATACATCACTTCGTGCCAATAGCACGGCGTGGCAATGACGACCGCATCAATATCCTTGCGCGTCAGCAACTGGCGATAGGCATAGGGATAGTCGCCGATACCCTCGGGCCGTTTGCCGGTTTTTTTCTCGACCAGATCGAGCGCGCGCTTAAGATTTTCCGGCGTAATGTCACAGATTGCCACGACCTCGATGCCGCCGGCATTCATCGCCTGATTGAGATCGGTCGTGCCGCGTCCGCCAACGCCAATAAAGGCCACGCGAAGGGGGTCGTTCGGCGCTGCCGGCGCGCGCCGCGCCGCGGCCACACCCAGCGCCGCCCCCGCTCCTATCCGTATGAAACTCCGACGTCCAATGCCTCGAGTCATACCCGATGCCTCCTTGTGTGGAATCCGTATTTGACTGCGTTCGAGAATGGAAAAGAACCACCGTCCGGCACACCAGAGGCGTACTTCTCCGCCCCGGGCAGTTCAAGCTCCGATTTCGACGTTCTGCGGCCCGCCGCTGGCGTCTGAAACCGTATCCACTGGCAGTTTTTTATGACACCAATACGTCGCCCGGAAAGCGACAAAAACACTGAGGGTACGAGGTCGCGGCTTTGTTTTTTCCCAACCTCCAACCTTTCGCCTCTGTTCCAAACCTCGATCCACTCGCTTGGTTCACGCCTTGCCCAATTCGGTGCGATGCGCCCAGACCTTTTCAAACGCCGCGGCGTATTGGTCCACCAGCTCCGGCTGGTCGGTCGTAATCAACGGCTGGGCGATCGTTGAGCGCATGACCTGCTCGCTGCCCGGAAGTTCGGGAATGGTAATCTTGTGATGCCAGCGCGATTCGGTGTAAAGAGCCAGCTTGTGCTGGAGCGTATAGTTGAACGCCGAAACCTTGACGCCTTCAGCCTGGAGCGCCTTGACGCACATTTCGCGCGACATGCCGGCTTCTTTCTCGTCCAGCAGCAGCATGTTGTCGGCATAATAGACCCGCTTGGCGTCGGGCCGGCACGGCTGCGCGTAAAGCCCGGGCAACTGGAGAATGCGGTCATTCAGCCGTTTGACATTCTTCGCCAGCACAGCGCCGATCGCATCCAGCTTGCGCAACTGGCAACGCGCCAGCACTGCCGAGACCGGATGCATGCGCAACTTGGGCCCGAAACCCGATCCCTGATACTTGCGATAGGCGCTGTCGGCCGGAAGCGAGATCGGCTTGGCGTAGTCGGAAAAGGCCGTGGCGCGCTCGAAGTCCTCGCGGTTCTGATAGTTGCCCATGCCGCCTTCGATGGCCGGCAGCGTCTTGGTCGTCTGGAAACTGAATGCCGCCATGCGTCCCCAATTGCCCATGAACTTGCCCTTGAGCGAAGCGCCATGGGCATGGCAGGCGTCCTCGACCACGATCAACCCTTTCTCGTTGGCCCAGTCGCAAATTTGATCCATGTCGCACGGCAGCCCGAACCAGTGGACGGGAATCAGGGCCTTGGTGTTCCTGGTGAGGCGGCGTTTGGCATCGTCGAGATCGAAATTGATCGTGCGCGGATTGACGTCCACGAACACGGGCACCAGGCCGAACAGCCACATGGGCGCAACAGTTGCCCACGCAGTGTAGCTGGGCACAAGGATTTCGCTGCCTCGGGGCAAATCTTCCGAGAGCGAAAAGAAAATCGTCATCAGCGCACTGGTGCCGTTGCAATACGCTCGGGCGAACGGAACGGTGAACTTGGCCTTCCACTCTTCTTCGAGAATGTCGTTGGGCTTGTAGTTGGGCCGGCGGAGCAGTTCGGCAACGGCCTTTTCTTCCTCCTCGCCATAGAGCGGCCAGCGATGGGTGTCGGTCTGAGGGTGGGTCACGGTCTTGGGACCGCCGTACAGAGCGAGGCGTTCTTTCACGCGCACGGCACCGGCTTTGGCCGCACGCGCCGCCGGTGCGGTCTGGGCAACGGACAGACTGCCGGCTATTGCGCCGGTTGTTCGGAGAAAATCCCGTCGGGATTCTTTTCCTGCACTGCGGTTCATTATGCTTTTCATGGTTCTTACCTCCGCCTGGGGCCACAGCCGTTGTACCGGCGGTGGCTTTGGGTGATAAGAAAAGCCATTCTTCGCCGCGGCGTCAAGCACCAATTCTGCAAAGAAGGGATATCGCCGCTCCGTCAAAAAAGATTTCAAGCAGGAACGCCAAGCCGGAGAAAGGTCGCATCTGAAACTCAGCCGGCCGCTCGTTCGTTCGAGGCCGACTACTTCGCCGCCTTGGGTGAAAATGCATCTTGAAAAAACAAAAAAACTGGAGCGGTTTTGCTGATGCTCGTTAGGAGTAGCGCGAGCTTTTTCGACAACCGACAGCCACATTCTCCAAAAGAGATCGGATCATGATCCATTCATGCTGGAGGCGTCCAATTCTTTTCAGCCTGGCGGCAGCACTTGCCTTTGCTCCGACCCCAACCTTCGCGGAATCAGCGGACACGCGTTCCGCCATGATCTTTCCGGGCGCCCGATGGCGCGAGGCCGCGCCGGAATCGCAGGGTGTGAGCTCGGCCAAGCTGAAAGCAGCCGTCGAGTATATGGAAAAATCGTTTGGCCCGGATGGAGCGAAAGAGCTGGTCATCATTCGCAACGGGTGGCTGATCCACAAGGGCCCGAACGCCGGTGCCTACCACAACATCTGGTCGGCCACGAAGACGTTCACCAGCACGATGCTGGGCCTGATGATCGCAGATCGAAAATGTTCGCTCGACGATTTTGCGGTGACTCATCTGCCCGCCCTCGACGACCGCTACCCAGTTTACAACCAGATTCGGCTGCGGCATCTGGCTTCTATGTCCTCGGGCTACAAAGGCGAGGTGGCGGACGTGGCGGCCGACGTGCAGCCGTGGGGCGATCCGATGCGCTATCTCAATCCGGTCGCGCCGGACTACGAGGCCGGAACGCGCGTCGAGTATCAGGATCATCAGGTCTTTGTGTTGGGGCGGATCCTGACGCGGTTGGCCGGCGAGCCGATGAAGGCTGTTCTGCAGCGCCGCGTGGCCGACCCCATCGGCATCACGCGCTGGGACTGGGGCGTCAGCGGCACGGTGGATGGTATCGAGCTGAACAACGCCGCCGGCACGCCGTCAAAATCCCCCGGCGTCGAGATCACGCCGCTCGACCTGGCGCGTTTTGGGCTTCTCTATCTTAATCGCGGCAATTGGAACGGAAAAACGATTCTGCCTGCTGCCTTTGTGGACGAAGCCGGAAAAAATCAAGTGCCGACAGCTGGCCGGAGCACGTTTCTCCACGGGCGCTATGGTCTGTATTGGTGGACAAACGACGTGATGCCCAATGGCAAAAGGCCGTGGCCCGATGCGCCGCCCAGAGCCTACACGGCTCACGGCCACGGCAGCAACTTCTGCTTTATCCTCCCCGAATGGAATATGGTCATCGTGCGAATGGGCACTGTCCCGATCGGCCGGACGACGCAAGGCGATCCCCTGTGGAATGGCTTTTTCGCCATTCTTGCTGAGGCAGTGGAACGATAAACGATTTCGAACGGCAATGAAATGGCCCCGCCGCTTGGGACGAGTCCTTCTAGGCACCCACTTCAACCATCGCTTGCGATGTAGTCGGCGAGGCTGGAAGTTTGAACGATGAGGGCTTTTCAGACCGTGCGGGCGGCCGACCCGTTCACCGGTTGGATGCTGAGCCGTTTGACAAACACATTTTCGAGCAACGCGGCTTTTCGCTCGGCGCCCCAGATCTCCGTTCCGCAATCTCGATAGGTATGCAACTTCAGCCAAATCGTCGTCGAGTCGTAGCTGACATCCACGTGCTGAACGGTGGACAAATGGGCGCGGTCGAGTCCGTCGGCCACCCGCAGGATCGCCGCGGCCTTTCGCACCATCGCCCGCTCGCGTTCGGGCAGTGCCGCATACTCGCCGTGTTCGAGCGACGGCTCGGCTTTGCGATGATAACGAGCAATCAGCGCAAACAGATTCACTTCGTCCGGGCGCCACATGAGAAAACGATGTTGAGTAATCAGTTCGTAGCTTTTTTTGTGATGTTTCCGCTCGGAAACACTCATGCCGATGTCATGAACAAGGGCAGCGGCTTCGAGCAGAGCCCGCTCGCGCGCACCCATGCCGTGAAGCGGTTGCAGCCCATCGAACAGCATAAGGGCAAGACGCGTGACCTGCCCCTCATGTTCCGGTTCAGGATCGAGGCTCTCCATCCACTGTCGAACTTCTTCGATGCCCGGATGCGGGGAGGATGCAGGTCGGGGAAGTGCAGCAGGTTCGTTGAGGGGCATCATTCGTGTAGGTTTAACCTTTCTTGAAGCCGAGCAATCTCGGCAAAATTATTTGGAAAATGCACGTTAACTTGCAGAAACTCAAGCAAAATCGGCAGTCAGGCGCTCTCCTGAAGAATACTGGCCAGCACCTTCCGAAAAATGTTGCCTCAAACCAAAGGCTATGCCATGCACCACATTCACATGCGGCCGGGGGTGGCCGCATTCTTTCGCGCAGCAGGCTGTGCGGCGCGCCGATCCCATTTTTTTCAAAGGAGAGCTGCGATGAACAAGACGTACATCATGACCTCGATCTGGACCGCATGGATCTTGGCTGTTTTGGCATTTGCCCCGCCTGTTTTTTCTGACGTCCCCCAGCCCATCGTCTCCGAAGAGGTCGTCTTCGAGGAAACGGACGGCTTCCTGACCATCGAGGCTGAGCATTTCTTCAAGCAAACCCATACCGACAAGCGCGCCTGGTATATCACGTCTTCCAAGGCCGCTCCCCAGGTTCAGCCCGATGCCGACCCGCCCCACGTCGCCGGAGCCAGCGGCGGCGCCTATGTCGAGGCGCTTCCCGACACCCGCCGCAATGAAAAAGAAAAACTGGTCAATGGGGAAAACTTCAGCAACACACCCGGCCAAATGGCCATTCTCTACTATAAAGCGTATTTCAACACGCCCGGGCGCTATTACGTCTGGGTTCGTACCTTTTCCACCGGCACCGAGGACAACAGCATACACGTCGGCCTCGACGGCGCTTGGCCCGAGCATGGCCAGCGCATGCAGTTCGGGCGCACCAACCAATGGAAATGGGACAACCGCCAACGTACGGAGAAGGTGCACACCGGCGTCCCCCTGGAAATCTATCTGGATATCGAGAAACCGGGCGAACATATCATTCAGTTTTCCATGCGCGAGGATGGCTTCGAGTTTGACAAGTTCATCTTTACCAACCGCCGCGACTTCAAAGTCCCCGCCGACGCCGGCCCCGCACCCAAAGTCAAAAGCGGAAAGCTGCCCGAACCGTTCCCCTTTGTCGCCGCACCGCCCGCACCGCCTGAACCGTCTCTGGTTGCGGGCAGCAACCAACCCGGCGCACAAGGCTTGACTCTCATGGCCGCCGACTTCCCTGTCGCAGGCACCGGTTACTATCTCCACCAGGGGAAATGGCTGGCGATCAACCCGGAGAAAAACCAGTCGGCGAAAACCCGGCTGCCTTTCCCGTTTCCCTCGGGCCGCTATCACGTAACGCTCCAGGCGGTCGGAGAAAGCGACGGCAAGTCCGCGTATGAAGTCCGGATCGGCGACCGCCTTGTCGGCAACTTCACCTGCCCGCTTAGCAACGCCATGTACGAAGAAGGGCCCCAGTTTGCTTTCACCTGGAAAAATGTGGACATCAAAAAAGACGATATAATCGAGGTGCAGTCCAAAATTGCCTCCGAGGACGGCAAGGAGTTCAGCCGTGCACGGTGGGCGTGGCTGGCGTTCGCCCCGGCGGATCCGGCCACCCGGGAGGCGGCCAAAAAAGCCGCTCCCAAATCTGCTCCCGCCGCTCTTGCACCCGCTAAGCCCACGCCCATACCCGCGCCGCTGGTACCGCCGCGCCGTCCGGACGGCACGGCCGAGGTCGCCGTTTCCGGCGAACTCAAGCAATGGCACAAAGTCACGCTGACGCTCGACGGTCCTTTTGCCCACGAGCGCGACAATGAGCCCAACCCCTTCACCGATTATTGCATGACCGTGACATTTCGCCACGAATCAGGCTCGCCGACCTACCGCGTGCCGGGCTATTTTGCCGCCGACGGCAACGCCGCCAACACCTCGGCGGAATCGGGCACGAAATGGCGCGCTCATCTTTCGCCGGACAAATCCGGCCGCTGGACCTATACGGTCTCCTTCGTCAAAGGCAAACATGCGGCGATTGGCGGAGCCTCTGGCGAACCGCTCAAACCGTTTGACGGCGTCAAGGGCGAGTTTACCGTTGCGCCAACGGACAAGACAGGGCGCGATTTCCGGGCCAAAGGCCGTCTGCAATACGTCGGCGGCCATTATTTGCGCTTTGCCGGCACCGGCGAGTATTTCCTGAAGGCTGGTCCCGACTCGCCCGAAAACCTCCTCGGCTATGCCGACTTCGACGGCACGTATCCCTATAAGCAGCGCGGCAAAGCCCGCCCGGGCGAGGCTTCGCCAGCCGGACTCAAGACTTACGAACCCCACGTCGGCGACTGGCGGCCGGGCGATCCGACCTGGAAGGACGGCAAGGGCAAAGGCCTGATCGGCGCGCTGAATTATCTGGCGTCCAAGGGCGTCAACTCGTTCTCGTTCCTTTCCTACAACGCCGGCGGCGACGGCGACGATGTCTGGCCGTTTGTCGAACGCAATGATAAGTTCCACTACGATTGCTCGAAACTCGACCAGTGGGGAATCGTGTTCGACCACGGCACGGCCCTCGGTCTGCATCTGCACTTTAAGCTCCAGGAGCAGGAAATGGATGACAACCGCCGCGGCGAAAAAGGCGAAGGGAGCGTGGTGCAAGAATCGCTCGACGGCGGCAAGCTCGGCCCCGAGCGCAAACTCTACCTGCGCGAACTCATCGCCCGCTACGCGCACAATCTCGCCCTCAACTGGAACCTCGGCGAGGAAAACACGCAGAGCACCGAAGAGCAGCGCGACATGGCGCAGTTCATCCACGACACGGATCCCTATCACCATAACATTGTGGTCCATACATTCCCGCCGCAGCAGGACAAAGTCTATACGCCGCTTCTGGGCAAGGCGTCGGCGCTGACCGGTGTCTCGCTGCAAAACGGCTGGAACCAGGTGCATCAGCGCACGCTGAAGTGGGTCGTCGAGTCCGACAAGGCCGGCAAACCGTGGGTCGTCGCCAATGACGAGCAGGGGCCGGCCGACATGGGCGTCCCGCCCGACCCCGGCTATCGCGGCCATAGCGGCAAGGCTGTGCAAAACGACAAGGAATATGACATGCACGACATTCGCAAGCTCACCCTGTGGGGCAATTTCATGGCCGGCGGCGCGGGTGTGGAGTACTACTTCGGCTATAAACTGCCGGAGAACGACCTGCAGTGTCAGGATTTCCGTAGCCGCGACAAGACATGGGACTATTGCCGCATTGCTCTTGAGTTCTTCCGCGACCACAAAATCCCCTTCTGGGAAATGAAGAACGCCGACGCTCTCGTGGGTAACGCTGCCAACGGCAACAGCCGGTTCTGTTTTGCGAAAGCCGGCGAGATTTACCTCGTGTATCTTCCGACGGGGGGCACCGCCGAACTGGATCTTTCGGGCACAACCGGCAACTTCCGCGTAGAGTGGTTCAACCCGCGAACGGGCGGCGCCCTCCTGGACGGCACGGTGAAACAAGTCGCGGGCGGCGGAAAAGTCTCCCTCGGCGCGCCGCCGAAAGACGCCAACGAAGACTGGCTGGCTGTGGTGAGAAAATAGCCGGTTTGAATCGGGGGCGGTGCCCGCTTCGGCAAGCCGTGGGGAAGAAATATTTACGCCTGCAGGACGCGCGAGAGAAGGTCGCGGCGATAGACAATCCCGCAGAGCTTGCCGTCGCGCACCACATAGAGGCGCGACTTGCGGCCTGACACCAGCATGTTGGTGACCTTGATGATGGGCGCATCTTCCTCGACGGTGAGGATTTCGCGGGTCATCACATCGCGGACGGTCAGATGCTTTTCCTGCCGAAAGTAGTTCTCGAACGGCTCGAACTGGGTCAGAAACGTATCGTCCTTCAACAAGTCCACATACTTGGGCAGACCGATGGCCAGAATCTCGATGGACGACAATTCGCCGAGCAGTTTGTTCTGGCTGTCGGTGACGGGCAAGCCGTCGTCGGGCGCCTCGATGATCTGGCTGATGGCGTCGGGCAGGGGAGTTTCGGGCAACAGCACGCTGGGAGCCACGGCCATGACGTCGCCGGCGGTGATGGTGCTCTTGACGTCAACGCCGCTTTCCTCGATTTGTTTGATGATGCGGGCGGGCGACTTGGTGCGGCGCAGCGCGTCGCGCATTTCCTTGGTGTGGCAAAGCCGCGCGACCGCGGCCAGCGTTTGCAGCATGAGCGTGTTTTTTTCCGCGGGCGCAAGGACCAGAAAGAGCAGGTTGATCCGGGTGTCTGGCGGGTCCTGGGCATCGAAGCCTTTGCTGGACGTAATCAGACCGACGAGCACGCGGTTGAGCCCCTCGAACTTGCAATGCGGGATCGCCACGCCATGGTCCACATAGCTGGAGATCTTCCGTTCGCGATCCAGCAGACGCTGAAAGACCAGCTTGCGCATGGTCGGATCCAAATAAGCGTCAAAGGTTTCGAGCAGCCGCTCAATGGCCTGTTCTTTGTTTTGCACGTCGGGTTCAATCAGGATGCTGCTTTCGGTAAGAAGCGAGCTAAGTTTCATAAGGAGCCTCTGCCGGCTAGCCGCGGGAATAACAGGCGGCGCGATCAGTTCGCAGTGCACGCTTCCGCCTAAAGTGTCGCCGGGATGATCGTCTGCGCGGCCGCAAGGTGTCAACCTCTTTCAGAGGGAAAGCGCGGCAAGGGCGGGCGAGAACCAGCGGATTTTTGTCTTGCGAGTCTGTTCCCGACGCCCTCCGGCTGCGGATTTCGCTTGCAATCGGAAAGAGGCAGGGCCAGAGTGCAACCCCGGTTGTTTCGAGGGACGCCGCCCCGGAGGTTGTCTCCGGGATTTCTTATGGGCAGCGAAGAGGAGGCCGGTCGTGTCGGTATCCGTGGTGTTGGGGTGTCAATGGGGGGATGAAGGGAAAGGCAAGCTGGTGGATTGGCTGGCCGATCGCGTGGATGTCGTGGCGCGCTACCAGGGCGGTCCTAACGCGGGCCATACGGTCAAGGTAGACGGCCAGCAGATCATTTTTCATCTGATCCCGTCAGGAATCCTGCGGCCGCGAACGGTCTGCCTGATCGGCAACGGCGTGGTGGTCAGCGCCGAGGCCTTTCAAGGCGAACTCGAAGCGCTCAAAAAGTTGGGTGTTTCGGTCGAGGGCCGGCTGTTTATCAGCGAAAATGCGCACGTTATTCTGCCGTTCCACCGCCAATTGGACATGCTGCAGGAGAAGGCCCGCGGCAAAGGCGCCATTGGCACCACCGGCCGCGGCATCGGCAACGCTTATGCCGATAAAATCGCCCGATATGGCATCCGGATGTTGGATCTGATCCGACGGGAACGTTGGGGAGCGATCGCCGACCGAAATCTCGACCACTACAACAGTCTTCTGGCCATCCACGACCGGAGCGCTGTGATGACACGCGAGCGATTTTTGGCCATGCTCGATGAAAGCGCCGCCATTGTCCAGCCGTTTGTCACCGACGGCGTGACGCTGATCAACGAAGCCGCCCGTGCCGGAAAGAAAATCCTCTGCGAGGGCGCCCAGGGCGTCATGCTCGACGTGGATTTTGGCACTTATCCTTATGTCACGTCCTCGAATCCGTCCACCGGCGGCGTTTCGACGGGATTGGGCATTCCGCCGACACAGATCAACTATATTTACGGCGTATGCAAGGCTTATACCACGCGTGTTGGAGCCGGACCGTTTCCGACGGAGTTCGAGGAAGTGTTTGGAGCGCACGTCCGCGATTTGGGCAACGAGTATGGGGCCACGACCGGCCGCCCGCGCCGCTGCGGCTGGTTCGACGCCGTGGTCGTGCGGCGCGCCGTGCAAATCTCCGGCGTCCAGCAGATGCTCATCACCAAACTCGACATTCTGGATACCCTCGATGAATTGAAAATCTGTTATGCCTATCGCTGGGAGGGAAGAGAAGTCTCCCTGTTTCCCTTTGGCCTGACGTGCGAAGACAAAGTCGAACCGCTTTATGAAACTTTGCCCGGTTGGAAAACGTCGCTGGTCAATGCCACAACGATTGACGATTTGCCGGCAGCAGCGCGGAAGTATCTCGACCGGCTTGAAGAACTGGTCGGCATCCCGGTTGCCGCGGTCTCGGTCGGTCCCAATCGCAATCAGGTCATTCAAATGCGCGCGTTCGAGGTGTGACCGGACCTGCTCCTTATTGGTGTCGGGAAAGGCGATGTGTTCTTTGTTAGGATTGACAGGTTTCACACGAGGGAATTTTGGGGAGGATCGGATTCCACCCCGACCTTAAAAAGAAAGTCATCCGTTGCGAGAATGTGGAGTGTGTGTGAGGGTGCGGCGGCATGCCGTCGGGCTGCGTTCATCCCCAGGCCCGAATGCGCGCAGACGGCGGCGCGCCGCGCCCCACGTTTCAGATTGATCCTTCGCTCACGGAAAAGCGGCGGGCAATGACGGGAGGCGCGCGATGAGGCAATTCTCCGAATACCCGCCCCGCCAGCGTTTGATTCTTTTATTCAGTTCAGGACTGTTCACCGGATACATTCCCTTTGCATCGGGAACATTCGCCACGCTGCTGGCCGTCCCGCTTTTTTACCCGCTCGTTCCGGTCAACGTTTTTTCTTTCCCCAGGGTTGTCTGTCTGGCCGTTGGGCTGGTTGTGTTGTCGGGCCTGGCCGTCTGGTTGTCCGATGCAGCCGAACGCACGTACGGGGAAAAAGACAGCCACAAGATTGTGATCGATGAGATCGCAGGTTTTTTTGCGGCCATGGTTTTCGTGCCCTTTCGCTGGCCGCACGTGGCCGCGGTCTTTCTCATCTTCCGCGCGCTCGACGTCCTCAAGCCGGCGCCCATCCGCCAGTCGCAACGTCTGCCGGGCGGCTGGGGCATTGTGGCCGACGATCTTCTGGCCGGCCTTTACACCTGTGTCATCGTGCACGGGTTGATCTCGCTCGGCGTGCTGTGAACCTAAGAACGGCAGGTGGACGCGAGAGGTTGGAATTAGGAACACGGAGGATCGAGGCCTTCCGCACTCCGACAAGGTCTTGACCGATTCACTCATTGGGTGACTGCAAAAACGGGCAAGCCGCTCCCGGAAGTTGTTGCATTTCGACGATCCAACTTCGCACCTCTAACATCCAACGTCTCTTTTGGGACTCTTTCGTTCAAAAATCTAGCTAAAGTGGGTGCATCTTTTTTATGGAGCATCCGATGTTTGGTTAGGGCTGCATGCCGCGTTCGGTGCGTCGAAACTTGTCGGGCACAAGCGGCAGCCATGCTGCCGCAGTCCAAAGCAAAAGCACTCCGCTTTTCGGGATCAGGGCAAATCTTTTGGAGTGCGGCAGCCATGCTGCCGCTTTCCAGTCCCGGTTCATCTCAAGACCACCTAACATCCTATTGGGCTGGCTTTTCCGGCCGCCTGAGAACCCTTCCTCTTGAGATCCGGCCGTCTTGCAAGGATCTTTTGGTTGTGGCCGCAGGCCGCGTTCGCGTTGCTACTGATGCCGGGAGATGTCGCGCGCGACAATGCCGGACGGCACCTTCGGGTAGAAAAAGGTGGACTTATGGGGCATGCGCAGGCCGGCCTCGGCGATTTCCTGCACCTGCTCGATGCGGGGAGCATTGAGCAGGAACGCTGCGCAGCAATGCCGGCGTTTGACCTTGTCGAGGATTTCTGCAGCGTTCCGCGAATAGAAAATATCCGCCTGGTCCAACTCAATCTCCGGATTGCCGATCCAGACCTGGTTGATGATGAACTGGTGAAGGATCGAAACGTCAAGGTTGCGGATGGCGGGCGGCAGGTCCTCGAGGCCCATCATCTCCTCGGTCTTCACGTTGGGTTTAAGCGTGAGAATATAGGCAGAGCGATTGGGCAGGAGCATGGCCAGGCGAATCTGGCGCGGCCGCCGGGGGGCGATGAGCTCAAGCAGTTGCGGCGCGGATTTCTCCGGCTGCTCGAAATCCACCGACGCCGGCTCGACCGTGAAGTAGGTCTCCAGATCGCTCATGATCTCCTTGAGATCCACGCCGACGCCCAGTTCGGGGATCAGCGCGCGATGGGTCGGCAGGATGACCAATCCCTCGTCCTCGAGGCTGGTCAGATACATCATGACGTAGTCAAAAGGCATGTTCTTGTGTTTTTTCCCGACCGCTTGTCGCATTTCGGCGCGATAGGCAAGCGCCGTCTCGTAGCGGTGGTGGCCGTCGGCGATCAGCAGGCTTTGATCGCG
>JADFCW010000172.1 GCA_017161705.1 Candidatus Sumerlaeota bacterium
GCCGACGACCTCGGCTACGGCGACATCGGCTGCTACGGCGCGCCCGACATCCGCACCCCCGCCGTGGACCGTCTGGCCGCGCAAGGCGTCCGCTTCACCCAGTTCTATGCCAACGCTCCCGAATGCACACCCACGCGCACCGCCCTTCTGACCGGCCGTTATCAGCAGCGCGTCGGCGGTCTCGAATGCGCCATCGGCATCAACAACGTCGGCCGGTACGACGACGCCATTCGTCTGGCCGAACAACACGAACTCGGCCTGCCTGTCGAAGAAACTTCCATCGCGCGCATTCTCAAGGACGCCGGCTATGCAACCGCCCTGTGCGGCAAGTGGCATCTTGGCTATGAAGAAAAATTCCTCCCGCCACGCCACGGCTTCGACTACAGCTTCGGCTTGCTCGGCGGCAACATTGACTACTGGTATCACATCGAACCGGTCGGCGCCTACGGTCTCTACGAGAATGGCAAGCCGGTCCAACGCGAAGGGTATCTCACGGACCTCATTACCGACTCCGCTGTGGCCTTTATCCGCCAACAAACCCAAAGCCGCCCCTTCTTCCTCTATGTGCCCTACAATGCCCCGCATTCCCCTTTCCAAACGCACGATGTCCGGCCGGACAAGCCGGTTACGGAAGAAACCATCAATCGCGGCTCGCGCGAAGAATATGTCAAAATGGTCGAGCGGATGGATCACGGCATCGCGGCCATTCTCAAGGCGCTCGACGACGCCGCCCTCGCCGACCGCACTCTGGTCATTTTCGCCAGCGACAATGGCGCCGAGAAACGCGGACGCAATCTGCCTTTTTCCGGCACCAAAGGCACCCTCTACGAAGGCGGCATTCGCGTGCCGTGCGTCGTGCGCTGGCCCGGCGTCCTTCCCGCCGGAAAAACCACCGACCACATCGGCATTACCATGGACCTAACATGCTCGATTGCCCGCGCCGCAGGCGCCAAACTCCCGCCGGGCCGCGCCTTCGACGGCGTGGATGTTCTCGAGGAAGTCGCAAAAAATCGCCCGCCCAAACCGCGCCCGCTCTTCTGGCGCTATCGCCGCGGCGCCCGCACGCTCCGAGCCGTCCGCGAAGGCTCGCTGAAATACATTCATACGGCCGAGGACAAATCAACCAACGAATATCTGTTCGATCTGGCCGCCGACCCTCAGGAGAATAACAATCTCCTGACACAACGGCCCGCCGACGTTCAGCGCCTCAAGCGCCTGCTGGCCGACTGGGAAAAGGAAGTACAACATACGCGTTGACGCACCGATGTGCAAATACCCGTCTGACGCGTCCGACCTGTCCGACGCGTCCGATCCGTCAGAAAGGACACCCCCATGAGCCACATCACGACCGCTCCCTGCACGACCTACAGCGAAAAATGTCTCGGCCCTCAATGCTTCTTCGATCTTTCCCGCACGCCGCACCGCGCCTTGTTTGAAAACCGCCGCTTTGTCTGGGATGTCCTGAAAGGGCTGGAGAACTACGTCCGCGACACGATCAAACCCGAAATCCGCGGCCAGGTGTCCCCCGGCGCATGGGTCGTCGGCGAGGTCTATATCGGCGAGGGCACGCGAATCGAGCCGGGCGCCGTGGTGCTCGGGCCGGCCATCATCGGTGCAGGCTGCGAAATCCGCAGCCATGCCTATGTCCGTTCGTTTGTCATCATCGGCGACGACTCGATGGTCGGCCATGCCTGCGAAATCAAAAACTCCATCCTCTTCCCCGAATGCGTGGTGCCCCACTTCGCCTATGTCGGCGACAGCATTCTTGGCTATCGCGCACACCTGGGGGCAGGCGTAAAAACCGCCAACGTCAAAATCAACGGCGAGCCCATTCGCCTGAAGGTAGGCGGCCATGTGCTGGCAACCGGTCTGGAAAAATTTGGCGCCATTCTCGGCGACGGCGTCGAAATCGGCTGCAACACCGTTCTCAACCCGGGGACACTAATCGGCCCGCGAACCCTAGCCTTGCCGAATCTTTCGCTGCGCGGACTGTATCCGGCGGATTCATTCATCAAGTCCAATACACCCGAAGGGATCGTCCCGCGTCGCCCCTGAGTCCGTCCATGTCGTCCACCCCCTCCATGTTCCCCATGTTGTTCCTCCTCCGCCCGCTTGTCGCCGCCCTCGCCGCCGCGGCGCTGGTCCTCTTGTGCAGCTGCGCGCACTGGGTCCAACCGCCCGGCTGGCTCCGGCGCGAGCCGCCGCCAACGGTCGAATCGCTCCTTGGCCCCTTGCGCGCCCGCGCCCAACCCGTTCGCACCCTCTGGCTTCGCGCCAACGCCGCGGTCAGCCGCAGCCGCCGCCCGGGCAAGACCATTTTTCAAGCCACCCTTCTGGCTCAACCGCCCGACCGCCTTCGCTTGCGTGCTTACCGCAGCAGCACAATTCTGGTCCTCGACCTGCTGGCCGAACCGTCCGGTCTCCGCGTGTGCGATGCCCTCCAGAAGCGGTATTATGCCTCCGACTATGAAACCCTGCGCCGCGCCGGCTCGCTTTGGGCAGCCTTCTCGGCCCCCCTGCTCATTCAAGCCCTCACGGTAGAGTCCACGGTCCTCGATCGTGCGGCCTCCGCCCGCGCCTCGCGCGTCCGGCCCCATTGGACCACATTCGAGCTGACGCTGGACCTGCCCGACGGCCGCGCCTGTGTCTTCTTCCGCCGAAGCGACTTCCAGATCGTCTCCGTCGTGTGGGAAGAACCGAACGGCGCCTCCGCCCGCATTACCTATGCCGCCATGCGGGAAATTGACGGCATTCGTTTGCCCGAACGAATAGACCTTCGACTCGATCCGGCCGAAATGCACTTGCGTCTGGATGTCACAGAATACAAAGTCAACGCCGACTTTGATCGGAGAGCGTTTATCTTGCAAGCACCCGCGGGAACTCCTTGGCTGCCCTTGGACAAAATGGATCCCCGCACACTCGGTTGGCCCGACACACCGGAGTAAGAGCCGCGCGCAAACCGCGCGCCCGGACTTGCTCTGCCGGAATGGAACCATAAAGGCGTTCGCGATGCGGCGGTATATTCTGCGATTCATCGCACGACTGACCATCAGGGCCCCCATTTTGGTGCTGAGCGCCTGCGCTTTTCTGACGCTCGTCGCCGGCATCCGCTCGCGCAAACTCTTTCCCGTCGAGAGCGACTTCCGCGCCCTGCTGCCCCGCTCGGCGCCGGAAGCACTCACTTACTACCGCGCTCTCGGACAGTTCGGCAGTTTCGACTACTTGATCGTGGTGGTCGAAACCTCGCGCCGTGACCAGCAAAAAAGCCTCATCGAAGTGGCCTCGCGCTTCGCTGGCGCCGTCCGCGATTACGGCCGCTTTGTCCAGGCCATCGAGTATGCCCCCGACGCCGAAACGTCCGGCGGAACCGCTACGGCCTATCCTGCACGCGCCAGCCAAATCATTCCTGCTCTCCTGACCCGCCGCCAACTCGACCATCTCGAAAACCTGCTCAACCGCCAGCTCGAACAGCAACTTAGTCTGTTCCGCCGGCGCATGGCTCTGCCGCTTTCGCCCGACCATCGCGCACGGCTCCTTCAAGACCCGCTCCAGCTGTCCCAAATCGCCCGTCTCGACGGACTCCATGCCTGGGGCCCCATTCATAGCCCCAGCGCGCGCGGCCTGGCTCTCTCCGACGACGGGCGCATGCTCCTGATGGTTCTCAAACCCAGCCGACCGGCAACCGACCTCCTCTTCTCTGAACAACTGATGCGTTGGCTCCGCAGCGTCGCGCGCTACGCAATCGAAACCAGCGGCATGGACCCGGCAGAATGCTGGATCGGCTTCGTCGGCAGCCATGCCGAAGCGGAAAACGACGCCCAGATCGTCCGGCGCGAACTAGCCGCCACCCTTGTCGCCTCCTTCCTCTTGATGGTCCTCCTGTTCATCGTATCTGTCCGACGCATCGGCGCTGTGCTCTTCGTCGGCATTCCTCTGGCGGTCGGTGTCCTCTGGACACTGGGCGCCGCCAGTTTCTTCGTCGAACAAATTGGCGTGGTCACGTGCGCGTTCGGCGCGGCGCTGGTGGGTCTCGGCATCGCCCAGGCGATTCATCTTTACAACCGGTATCTGGAAGAACGGCTTGGCGGCGCGGAGGTCGGCCCGGCTCTCGAAACCGCCCTGTGCGAGACCGGCCAGGGTGTGGTAATCGGTTCGCTGACCACCGCCGTGGGGTTTTACGGCATGTATTTTACGGGCTTCGAGGCTTTCGGCCAACTGGCCATTGTCGGAGGAACAGGCATTCTGTGCTGCATGGCCGCCATGTTTCTGGTCCTCCCCCCGATGGTAGTGCTGTCCGAGCGGGCGCCAGCCCAATTCCGCATCCACCTGCCGCCCAGCACGCTGGGACTGGGCCGCATGGCCGCCACCGTCCAGAACTATCCCCGCCTGACCCTTCTGGTCGCCCTGATCATCACCGCATGGCTCGGCTTTTTTGCCGAACGCATTGACTTCGACGAAAATATCGGCCACCTCCGCAAGCACTCCAGCGACTACGAAGACCTCATCCGCCGCATGGAACTGCGGCAGTTTGAATTGCCCGACACCCAGATTCTCGCCATTGTCTCCGGCCCCACCCTCGAGGACGCACTTTATCAAAACGACCTGCTTTACCAGCGCCTCGAAGACGGAAGCACCGCCTTCTCCATCCTCGGCTACGACTCGCTGCGGACCGCCCTCCCGTCTGTGCGCACCCAGCGTGAAACTTTGGCGCGGCTTCGCTCCATCCTCGATCTCGAAGCTATCGAGAAACGGCTCCATCTGATCGCAAAAAAAGAAGCGCTGGGGACGACCCTCACCGCCGGGCTCCTCGCCCAACTGCAGTCGCTGAAAACCGCATCCGCCGACAACCGCATTGTTCGCTTCACCGGCGAGTCCGACCCGGCTTTTGTCCAGCTGGTCATGCAGTATGTCTATCGCCACCGCAATCAGTGCCGCGTGCTGACCCACATCTACCCCCGGCAGGGAGCGTGGGAATCCCGCAACCTCGACGCCTTTGTCGCCTATCTCAGACAAGGCAGCGATGCCGTCGAAGTCACCGGCCTGACCTTTGTCATCCAAGCCCTGAAAGAAATGCTCCGCTCCGGGATGCGTCTGGCGGTCATTCTGGTCTCGCTTTCCGTCTATCTCCTGCTCATCCTCCACTTTCGCAGCACCCGCAAGGCTACCGTCGCCACACTGCCCGTCCTGTGCAGCGTGCTCTGGACTCTGGGCACCATGCAAATGGTGGGAATGACGCTGAACTTTCTCAACGTGCTGGTGATTCCTCTGATCATTGGTTTGGGTATTGACAACGGCGTGCACATCCTGCAGCGCTACTACGAAGGCGGGCGGCGCGACGTCGAAGCCGCCGTCGAACAATCCGGCCGCGCCGTCCTGATCACCTCGCTGGCCAATATCCTGGCCTTCGGCACCATGTGGTTCGCCAGCTTTCAGGGAATGCGTGAAATCGGCTTAGTAGCCATTCTCGGAATCGGATTTGCACTCATCGCCGCCATTCTGTTCGTTCCAGCCATGCTGCGGCTGGCCGGCGAACGCTTGCGTCTGATTGATTTACTGGGAAACGAAGACCTCGGCGATAAACTCTAAAAACGGAGGACGGACACATGAACACCATGCAGGGACAAAGCCGGAGTATCCGGCAAGCAGCAGCCATGGCTTTGGCGTTTTGCCTTACCGCCTGCGCCGCGCACCATCGGGCAATCAAATCGCAGAAACGTGCTTCTGCCCAGGCAGTTGCCGCAACCGCCGCAACGGAAGCCGCCAAACCTGCCGCGGCCAGCGGCAACTTGCTCGAACAAATCCAAGGCCGCTGGGTCGGCGAAAACGACTCCTCCCAGTGGGAAATCACTATCACCGGCCAGACCGTCAGCGCCAAGACCTCCGACGGCGACTTCTACAAAGGCACCCTTACGATCAATGACCGTGTCTCTCCGGCGCAAATGGACCTCAAATTCACCAACGCCTCCGACAGCAGCCTCGTCGGCCAAGTTGTTCTGGGGATTGTCAAAGTCGAGGGCGGGAAAATAACCTTTTGCGTGGCACGGCCCGAAGACGCCATACGCCCCAAGACGTTCGACCGCGCCGAAGGCCTGGTCATCGTCGGCGAAAAGAAGTAGAAGACTTTTCTCTGAAAAAATGGCGGAGAGGGTGGGATTTGAACCCACGAGGCAGGGTCACCGCCTACACGCTCTCCAGGCGTGCTCCTTCGACCACTCGGACACCTCTCCGCCGGTCGCCCTTTGGGCTGCGCATACTCCGCCGCCGCAACCAAATAAACGGTGCGGCATTCCGCAGCCCTCCTTCAAGCTTTTTTCCACCCCAGGCGAGGGATACCTTCCACGGCGCCCAAAACCCTTTCCCGCCCTCACTGCATCAGCCATTCCCAATTGAATCGCGCAAACGTGATTCGCTCCGAAAACCGTTTTTCGCCGCGCTCATACAAACAGCCGATTGTCCCATCGGGCAAAACCGCCAGACAGGAATATGCCGACGGGCCGCCATACAGCGATTTAGCGACCGGCCATGTTTTGCCTTCGTCAAAACTGACGCGCACCGTCATATTCTCCCGCTTTGTGCTGGCCGGATTGGAAAAAAGAAGAACAAATTGATTCGCTCGATTGCCCACTTGCCCCGTATAGGCAATCAAACTCGCTTGGCACACCGGCTCGATCAGGTTCGGATCCGTCTGCGGCGGCGTCCACGTCAGCCCCCCGTCGCGGCTGAAAGCGACTGCGCGCCGGTTCTTTCCCATATAGCTGCGCATATTGAGCATCAACGTGCCATCGGGCAATTCCACAACCTGGCATTCGTTGACGTTGGGCGAAACCACGCCGCCGAGTTGCCACGTCGCTCCATGATCGTCGCTGTACAGAATATGCGACTGCTCTTCCTTGCTGTCGGCGTCTTTATTGTCGCACGGAATAACCAGCCGCCCGTTTTTCAACTGAATGCCGACGCCCGGCCCCGTGGCATACCATGTCCAATTGGGCCGTTTGGCAGTGGCGGTGATCTCCCACGGCGTGGCCCACGTGGCCCCGTCGTCAGTGCTCTTGGTCATCCAGACCGTCCGCGTTCCCTTGCTCTGGCGCGCCACAATCTCCTTTTCGGTGTCGGCGCCGAGATTGTGCGTCAACGGCAGCCAGATCGTTCCCGTGTCGCGGTCCACGACAGGGCAGGGATTGCCCGCGGTGTTTGGGCCATCGTCCCAGACAATCTGCATCGAACGCCAGGTGCGCCCGCCGTCGGTGCTGCGGCGCACAACAGTATCAATATCGCCGGTGTCGCTGGCGCTGTTTTTCCGCGCTTCGCAAAACGCCAACACCGTTCCTTTCGGAGTCACAATGAGTGCGGGGATGCGGTACGTGTGATAGCCACCCTCGCCCCCGACGAAAAGGTCCGTCTGGTCGAGAAACGGATTCGCTTTGCGAGGAAAAAAATCCTCATCCATCCAGCATGATGCAAAAAAAGTCATGCACGCCATTACACATGGGAGCATTGCCCTTTTCATGATTCTCTCCTTTCCTTCCGTGCGCCAAAGTTCCGTTTGACTTTTTTCTCCCGATCTTTTTCCGAATCCACTGTTTTGAAAGCGGCCGGGAAGAAAAAAGTCAAACTCAAGTTGATGTGCACAAATTTTGCCGATTTCACGGATTCGTTGGCTGCCAGAATCGCAGGAGTTCTCGACTACGAGAAAAACATAATTCCTCCCGCAGATCACGTTGTTCATGCTCCGCAAAACCCGTGAAATCCATGCAATCAGGGGATAACCTAACGCAAAACCAACTTCGCGCCCACGCACGGGCTTTCATTCCCAACCAAGGCCGCCCAAGGTCGTCTTTATGATAAGTCTTACCAACATTCGTTTGCGCTACGGAGACCGCGAAGTCCTCAAGGGCGTCAATCTCAACATCCGCGACGGCGAATGCCTCGCCATTGTCGGCCCCAACGGCTGCGGCAAATCCACGCTCCTGCGCATCATTGCCAAGATGGAACAACCCGATTCCGGCGAAGTGGTTCATCCCAATCGGCTGACGCTAGGCCATCTGCCGCAGGAAGCCAATCTCGACTCCTCGCGCACGCTCGAAACCGAACTTCTCTCCAGCTTCGCCGAAGTGCAGGATGCCCTCTCCGAAATGGCGCAAATCGAGCATGCCATGGCCTATCTCCCGCACGATTCGCCGGAATACGAGCGGCTGCTGCGCCGCTACGCGGAGGCCTCCCACTGCGTCGAACACGGCGACGGCTATCAACTCGAAGCCAAAGTGCGCCGCGTGGCTGCCGGCCTGGGCTTCCGACCCGAAGACTTGCGCCGCCCCTGCCGCGAGTTTTCCGGCGGCTGGCAAATGCGAATCCTTCTGGCAAAACTTCTCCTTCGCAAACCCGACGTCCTCCTCCTGGACGAACCGACCAACCATCTCGATCTGGAAACCATGCTCTGGCTCGAAGAGTGGATTCGCACCGGCAAGCGCACCGTCGTCATGGTCTCCCACGAGCGCGCGTTTATGGACCGTCTCGCGCACCGCATCGTCTGCCTCGAACAAGGAACAGCCGAGGTCTATCCGGGCGACTATTCGCACTACGTCGAGCAAAGCGCGCTCAAGCGCGAAGCCCTGTGGAAAGCCTATGAACACCAGCAGCGGGAAATTGCCGCCGCCGAGGCCTTCATCCGCAAATTCCGCTATAATGCCGCCCGCGCCCCGCAGGTACAAAGCCGCATCAAACTGCTCGACAAAATTGAGCGTCTCGAACCGCCGTTCCATCCGACGGCCATTCATTTTGACTTTCCACCCGCCCCGCCCAGCTACCGCGACGTCCTGACCCTCAGGAACGTCGGCCATCGCTATGGCGATCTGCGCGTCTTTTCGAACGTTAACCTGATTGTCACACGAGGGGAGAAAATCGGACTGGTCGGCGTCAACGGCGCGGGCAAGTCCACCTTGCTGCGGATTCTCGCCGGCCGCGAGCGGCCCACCGAAGGCGAAGTCGTGGTCGGCGGCAATGTTTCAATTGCCTACTTCGCGCAATACGATCTCGACCGCCGGAACTCCAGCCAGACTGTCCTCCAGGCCATCGAGGCGGCCGCGCCATTGGGTCAAGCCTCCCGCGCCCGCGACGTCCTGGGAGCCTTTCTGTTCACCGGCGACGACGTCGAAAAACCCCTCTCCGTTCTCTCCGGCGGCGAGCGCACGCGCTTCCGTCTGGCTGAGATGCTGTTCAGTCCGGCCAATCTGCTCCTGCTCGACGAGCCGACCAACCATCTCGACATCACCTCGCGCGCCACCGTCGAGGACGCGCTCCAGTCTTACACCGGCACGGTCATTGTCGTTTCGCACGACCGCGTCTTTATGGACAAGGTGACCAACCGGATTCTCGAAATCGAGGACGGCCGCGTCTCCACTTTCCCGGGAACGTACAGCGACTATCTTCTGCACAAACAGATGATGGTCGAGCGCGAGGGACTAACCGACAACGGCGACGCAGACCCCTCGCCGGCGCCGGCGCGGCCCGGCCGCTCAAAGGAGCAGCGCCTGCTCGCACGCGAACGCCAGAAAGCTCGCGCGCGCAAGGTCCACTCGCTCGCGCGAAAAATCGCCGCCCTTGAATCCCAGATCGCCGCCCAGGAAGCACGACTGGCCGAACTCGACCGCCAGATGGCCGCACCCGCCGTCGCCTCCGATTACAGCCGCCTTGCCCCGCTCATGGAAGAACGCCTCCGCACGGAAACCGACCTCCGCCGCAACCTCGATCAATGGGAAAACCTCCAACAGGAACTCATGGCCCTCCAGTCATCCTGATGCCCCCTTTTTGTTCCGCTGCATGGAATCTGAAAGCACGATAAAAAGCCACGCCGTTCATACTTCCGTTTGCCTTTTTCCCCGCTTCAGCGCGCCTTTTGACTGCCAACTGAAGTTGGCATTATACGGCAAACCGAAAATACAACTCCATGCAATTCGAACTCTATGCGGATTGAACCACAGGCAGATGAAATTTCCCTCCCCTCAGATTCTACTTGAAGGACTTTTCTTATCTGCTATCGGGAAAGCAGAGATTCACCAAAGGACGCAAACGATGGTCACGCGAAGAACCTTGATGAAAACCATATCAGCGGCGTACGCCGCCGGCCTCGCACGGAGGGCGGTTGCGGCCAAAGCGCCCGAAAACAAACCTGTCATCGTACGCGACGCAAAACTCATTCGCGTGCGCGACCCCAAAGACAAAAGAACCGAGTCGTATTTGGAAATCACCGCCGGCTCGGGCCTGAAGGGTTTTGCCGGCCCCTTGATGAAAGAACAGGCGGCGGCGTTCCCGCCGAATTTGCACGAATTGCTCGTCGGACGCGACGCCGCAAATCCCGACACTCTGAATTTCTCCACCTTATGGAACGCCTGCTTCCCCGGTAAATCGCTCGAACGCTACGCCGAGGGAAAAGATCCCCTGACCGGCGAGACCATTTGGGGTATCAAACGCTCCGCCCGCCATACCGAAACCGGTTGGCGCATCACCGCCCTCAGCGCCATTGACCTTGCCCTATGGGACTTGCGCGGCAAGACGGCGGGACAGCCGGTTTGGCGGATGCTCGGCGCAAAACGCAGCCGCCTCAATGCCTACGCCAGCATGTTGGGATATTCCGTCAAACCGGCCGAGGCGCGAAAGACGGCCCGCGAATTCTTCGATCAAGGTTTCACACGCCAAAAGTGGTTCTTCGCAAACGGCCCCGTGAACGGCGACGAAGGCCTCAAGGAGAACATCGCTCTCGCCCATGCCCTGCGCGAAGAACTCGGGCCCGACGCCGTTCTCATGTTCGACGGCATCCAGTATGTATGGAAATCCGATGACGTGAACTATGCCATCGCTCTGGCTCGCGGCATTCTTCCCTGCAAACCGCTCTGGCTCGAAGAACCCCTGCGCCCCGACGACCTCGAAGGCTACGCCCGCCTCAAGGGCGAAACCGGCATTCCCTTGGCCTCCGGCGAGCATTGGTACACGCGCTGGAACGTCCAACCGTTTCTGGAACGCAAAATCGTCAGCTTCGTGCAGTCGGACCCCGAATGGTGCGGCGGCATCACCGAGTGGCTGAAAATTTGCGAACGGGTCCGACAGCACCCCGGCATCCAGGTAGTGCCCCATGGCCACCATGTACTGGCGGCCTCGGCCTGCGTAGCCTCGCAGAGCGAGAGCCTTTGCCCGATGCTGGAGTATCTGATCCGCTCGCGCATTGCCTTTCAGCATTGCCAAACGCGTCCGCTCATCGCCGCGGCGGGAACCTTTGCCATGCCCGAAGAGCCGGGCCTGGGCCCTTCGCTCGACGAGGCGCGGCTGGAGAGACTTTAGCCGGATCACGCACCAGTCGAACCCCCAGTCCACCCTTTGGACTGCGGCAGCCATGCTGCCGCTTTGCTTCCATCCTGGCGCACCACAGAAGCGCTCGCTATGGCCGGATCACGCACCAGTCGAACCCCCAGTCCATTCCAACTTGCCAATCCGCATCCTCCGGCGCAAAGTTCTACTTCTGCCAAAGGCTCTATAGGTTTTCGATTTTAAAATTTGAATTTTGGAGTGTGCGCTGGGCTATATTTCCCTTGCTCCATTTCGCTGGGTTGAGAAATTTCAAATATCCTGATCCCAAAGGAGGGAACCTCCATGAGAAACGTTTGCGTACTCTTTCTTGCGGCGCTGCTGCTGACGACTTCGACGGCACTCGACGCCGCCCAACAAAATGCTTTGCGCGCCGGAGCCGCCGCTGTGGACATCACCCCCAAAGTGTTTCCGCTCGATATGCCCGGCGGCTTCAGCGCCAACATGGCCGAAAGCGCCCATGATCCTCTTTACGCCCGCGCCCTTGTCCTCGACGACGGCCAGACCGCCCTTGCCCTCGTGGTCGTGGACAACCTCGGTGCTCCTCCCGATGTCCTTGAGGAGGTCAAAACCATTGCATCGGCGAAAACCGGCATGCCGCCCGACAAAATGCTGATCTGCTCCACTCACACCCACAGCGGCCCGCCGCTGAGCTCCCGCACCGAGCCCGAGAAAGCCTATCGCGCGCTTTTCATTCAAGGGGTTGCCGAGTCCATCGTCCAGGCCCATGCTGCGCGGCGTCCGGCCGCCGTCGGCGCAGCCTCCCATCCCCTGCCTGACGAAGTCTTCAACCGCCGCTGGTATCTGAAGCCCGGCAAAATGCCTCTCAACCCCTTTGGCCGCCTCGACACCGTGAAAATGAATCCCGGCACCGACCCCGACGTGCTCGACCGCCCGGCCGGTCCCACCGATCCCGACCTGACCATTCTCTCCGTGCAGGACGCCAAAGGCCGTCCTCTCGCGCTCCTGGCCAACTACACCCTCCACTACGTCGGCAATCCGCCCCGGGGCCAAATCTCCGCCGACTACTTCGGCGAGTTCGCCCGCCTCATGCCCTCCCGCCTCCGCGCCGACACCTCCTTTGTGGCCATGATGTCCAACGGCGCCTCAGGCGACATCAACAACATCCCGTTCACCGTGACCCGCCCCCCGCGCGAACCCTTCGAGCAAATCCGCATCGTCGCGCAAAAGGCCGCCGACGCCGCCTGGTTCGCACACCGCAAAATCGAAAAACACCGCAGCGACGTCCCGCTCGATATGGTTCAGCGAAAGGTCTCGTTGAAGTATCGCCGCCCCACCGAGCGCGAAGTCGCCGAGGCTCGCGCCGTCCTGGCCGTCAAGGACAAAGCCGAAATCGAAAAACTCCCGCGCCTGGCCCAGCACTACGCCGGGCGTGTCATCGCTGCCGCCGAACGCCGCGAAGACAGCCTCGCGGTTATTCTTCAAGCCGTACGCATCGGCGACTTCGCCATCTGCGCCATTCCTTTCGAGACCTTTTGCGAAATCGGCCTCGACCTGAAAAAGCGAAGTCCGTTTCCCCTTACGATGGTGATTGGGCTGGCCAACGGACGCCATGGCTATCTCCCCACACCCGAGCAGCATAAACTCGGCGGCTATGAAACCTGGCTGGGTACCAACCACGTTCAGGAAGATGCCTCGGTCATCCTGACCGACAACCTCCTGGCCATGCTGGGGGAATTGAAGCAGGCAAAGTAATTCGCGGCGCCCGATCTTTAGCTGCAGAAAAAAGTTTGGCAAAAATGCAAATCTTTGGACTGCGGCAGCCATGCTGCCGCTTTGCTTTACGCGCAGGTCTGTCCGCCAAACGTTCCCATCGGCCGCGCCACCGAACGCAACGCAGCGGCAGAAGCGCACATACCCTGTGACGCAAACCTTTCCGCGCAGGTCGATCCGCC
>JADFCW010000173.1 GCA_017161705.1 Candidatus Sumerlaeota bacterium
GTTGAGATAGACGGCAAAGGGGTCGAGAAGTTCGGCGCGGGTCAGATAGGCAATGGGGGTTGTCAGATCGGGCGGAATGGTTTGCGCGCCGTAGAGGAAATTGCGCGGATAGTCGCCCTGCTCGACAGCGTACGCTTCGATGCCCATGGCGATGCTGCGCAGGTCGGACCGCACGCGCGAGACTTTGGCGCGCACCTGGGCTTCGAGGAAATTCGGAATGGCAATCGCGGCAAGAATAGCGAGGATCGCCACGACGATCAGGAGTTCGATCAAGCTAAAGCCGCGGCCGCGCATGGAGCGCTTCACAGGCTGCTGGATTATGCAGGCAAAAATTTCTTTCCGCCTGTTGAAGGATCGCTGCGCGGCAAAATCTGTTCAAGTGTATTTGCAAATCGCGGCAGCATTTTGGCTCCATCGGATGGCTTTCTCTTCCATGGGAATAGGACGGAGAATGGGACAGTCTTGTCCCAGTCCAAGCACACGGATAGAACTCGCAACGAGAGTGTCCTGCCGGCCGTTCGCTTGCACTGGCGAGATCAGGCAACCCGCGTCAGTGGTAAAGGCAAACAGATTCCCGCTTCCATGAAAAAAGGAACCGCCGGGGGCTTTCCGCCTCCGGCGGTTGGATAAACAGGTTTGGTCAGGAGCCGTCCCGACTTGGCTGACGCCGCTCAGTCTTCGTCCGGCCGCGTGCTTTCTTCGTCGGCTTCGACGGCAACCGCCTGTGCCTCCGGTGCGGCGGCAGCCGACCCGGCGGGACTTCCCTCTGCGGCTTCGGCCCCTTCCGGCACCACCTCGATATTGCGATAGGCGGGCAAGCCGGTTCCTGCGGGGATGAGCAGGCCCATGATAACGTTTTCTTTTAGGCCGCGCAGGTTGTCCACCCGGCCGCGCACGGCAGCGTCGGTCAGCACGCGCGTGGTTTCCTGGAAAGAAGCGGCGGAGATGAAGGACTCGGTTTCCAGCGAGGCCTTGGTCAGGCCCAGCAGCCGCGCACTGGCCGAGGCGGGCTGGCCGCCCTTCTTCTCGACCTCCTCGTTTTCCTGCTGGAAGGTGAACTTGTCCACCTGCTGGCCGTAGAGGAAACTGGTGTCGCCGACCTCATCAATGACCACTTTCTTGAGCATCTGGCGGATGATGCACTCGATGTGCTTGTCGTCAATGCTCACGCCCTGGAGGCGATATACTTCCTGGATTTCATTGAGAAGGAATTCCTGCACCGCCTTTTCGCCCTTGACCTTGAGGATATCATGGGGGTTGAGCGAGCCGTCGGTCAGTGCATCGCCGGCGGACACGCGGTCGCCTTCGGCCACAATCAGCTGCCGGTTGACGGGGACGGAATAAGGATGTTCGACGCCGGTGTCGTCCACGACCACAATTTTGCGTGCGCCGCGCGCAATACCGCGATAGTGGACCACGCCCTCCACTTCGGTCATGACGGCACAGTCCTTCGGCCGCCGCGCCTCGAACAGTTCGTCCACGCGGGGCAACCCGCCCGTGATGTCGCGCGACTTGATCTGGCGCTGGGGGATACGGGCCAGGATGGTGCCGGCCTTGACCTCGGTACCGTCCTCGATGCCGCGGGAGATAATCGTACCGGCGGCCAGTTCGGCTTTGCCGACAATTTTTCCGCCCAACTCGATCAGCAAACGCGGGTGCAGTTCCTCTTTGTGCTCTGTGATGATCTTCTGGACATTCTCCGTGACCGGGTCGAATTCCTCACGCACTGTGACCCCCAGACTCATGTCCTCGAATCGGACGATGCCATCGGACTCGGCCAGGATCGGGATGGAGCGCGGGTCCCAGTGGACAAAGATCGAGCCTTTGGTCACCCGCCCTCCGTCGGGAATGTCAATCGTGGCGCCATAGGGGATGTTGGGAAGAATTTGCACATCGTTGCCGTCTTCCTGCTCCACGTGAATGGCTCCGCTGCGGTTGATCACCGTGAAGCTGCCTTCGGCGTTACGGACGACGCGTAGATTTTTATATTTTACGATTCCATCGAGACTGGCCTGATACCAGCCTTCGAGCAGCACGCCCGCCACGCCGCCCACGTGGAAAGTGCGCAGGGTCAGCTGAGTGCCCGGTTCGCCGATAGACTGCGCGGCGATCACCCCGACCGCTTCGCCCATTTCGACCAGCGCGCCGGTCGCCAGGTTCTCTCCATAGCAGAAGGAGCAGACACCGCGGCGCGTTTCGCACGTCAACACTGAACGGATTTTCACGCTTTCGACTCCGGCATCCTGAATCAGCGTGGCCAGCTGCGTGTTGACCAGGGTATTGCGTGCCGCGATCAGTTCGTTCGTCTTCGGATCAAAGACGTCATCCGCCAGGCAACGTCCAGCGATGCGGTCGGCCAGGGATTCGAGCACACGTTCGCCCGTCGTGGTGACTTCCTTGATCGGCTTGACATCAATGCCGTTCAGGGTGCCGCAGTCTTCTTCCGTGACGATCAGGTCTTGGGCGGCATCCACAAGACGCCGCGTGAGATAACCGGCGTCGGAAGTCTTCAGGGCGGTGTCGGCCAGACCTTTGCGGGCGCCGTGCGTCGAAATGAAGTATTCCAACACGGAAAGGCCTTCGCGGAAGTTGGACATGATCGGCGATTCGATGATCTCGCCGACGCCGCCGGTGATCTTCTTTGTTGGACGCTGCATCAGACCACGGATGCCGGCAAGCTGGCGGATTTGCTGTTCGCTGCCGCGGGCCCCCGAGAACGCCATGATGTAAATGGGGTTCATTCCTTTCTGGTCGCGCTTGAGCACATCCAGGAGATCCTGGCTGATCTTCTCCGTTGCGTGCGTCCAGATATCAATGACCTTGTTGTAACGCTCGCCTTGGGTCAGGTTGCCGCGTTCATATTCGCGCTGGACCGTTTCCACCTCGCGTCGGGCCTGTTCCAGGATCTCCGGCTTGGTTTCGGGGACCTTCATATCGTCCACACAAATGGACATTCCCGAGCGTGTTGCATATTCCAGGCCGAGGTCCTTCATAGCGTCCAGCATTTCGGCCGTGCGTTTGGGGCCGCAAATCTCGTGCGCGAGCGCAATAATTTGGCTCAGCGTGCGTTTGTTCAGGATTTCGTTGGCAAACGGGTGCCGTTCGTCAAAATAGGACACTTCCGGCGGCAGGATGCGGTTGAACAAAATCCGTCCCACCGAGGTTTTTCGCCGGGTTCCGTTGAGCCGCACCTCGACCTCGGCTTGCAGATGAATCACGTCCGATTTATAGGCGAGAATGCACTCGTCCTCGCTGGCAAACTTCATTCCTTCGCCTTTGACGCCTTTCTGAATCTTGGTCAGGTAGAAAAGCCCTAGCACGATATCCTGGGAGGGCGTGGCAATGGGCTTGCCGTTGGCCGGCGAGAGAATGTTGTTCTCGGCCAGCATCAGCATCTCCGCCTCATATTTTGCCTCGATGGACAAGGGCACATGCACAGCCATCTGGTCGCCGTCGAAGTCCGCGTTGAATGCCGCGCACGCCAGGGGGTGGAGCCGGATCGCCTTGCCCTCGATCAATACCGGCCAGAAGGCCTGAACGCCCAAACGGTGAAGCGTCGGCGCGCGGTTGAGCAGCACGGGGTGGTTCTTGATGATATCGTCGAGCATGTCATAGACGACCGGGTCCTCGCGCTCCATCATTTTCTTTGCGCCCTTGATCGTGTTGACATAGCCGCGTTTTTCCAGTTCGTGAATAATGAAGGGGTCGAACAGTTCCAAGGCCATCTTTTTGGGCAGGCCGCACTGGTTGAACCGCAGCTCGGGGCCGACTACAATGACCGAACGGCCGGAGTAGTCCACACGCTTGCCCAACAGATTCTGGCGGAACCGCCCCTGCTTGCCCTTGAGCATATCGCTGAGCGACTTGAGCGGGCGGTTGTTGTGGCCCTTGGTCGGGCGGCCGCGCCGGCTGTTGTCAAACAAGGCGTCCACCGACTCCTGCAACATCCGTTTCTCGTTGCGCAAAATGACATCCGGTGCGCGCAACTCGATCAGACGCTTGAGCCGGTTGTTGCGGTTGATGATGCGCCGATAGAGGTCGTTGAGGTCCGACGTGGCAAATCGGCCGCCGTCCAGATGGACGAGAGGGCGCAGGTCGGGCGGGATCACCGGCAGCGTAGTCAGGACCATCCACTGGGGATTGTTGCCGGAGCCGCGAAACGCCTGGACAATGCGCAACCGTTTGATGATCTTGGCGCGTTTTTGCGCCGAGGTGGCCTGGCGCATTTCCAACGACAGCTGGGTATGCAAGCTCTCGATGTTGAGCTGGCCCAGAAGTTCACGAACGGCCTCGGCGCCGATCATGATTTTCACCCGGTCGCCGTAAAGTTCGCGATATTTCCGCATCTCTTCGTCGGAAACGATCTGCTTGTGTTTCAGCGGCGTATCTCCCGGATCCACGACCACGTAGTCCTGGAAATAGACAATGCGTGCGAGGTCGCGCGCGCTGATGTCCAAAAGGTTGCTGATCCGGCTCGACGTGCCGCGATAGAACCAGATGTGGCAGACCGGCGCGGCCAGTTTAATATGGCCCATACGCACCCGCCGCACCTTCGACTCTGTCACTTCGACGCCGCAGCGGTCGCATACGATTCCTTTGTATTTGATCCGCCGATACTTGCCGCAGGCGCATTCCCAGTCTTTGACCGGGCCGAAGATTCGTTCGCAGAACAGACCGTCTTTTTCCGGCTTGAAGGTGCGATAGTTGATAGTCTCGGGTTTGCGCACTTCCCCGAATGTGCACCGTTCGATCTCGTCTTTTGATTTGCCGCACTTGCAGACGCCCCGCCGGTCGGTCTGCCGGCAATATCGCCGCGACCACATGAGGATTTGTTCGGGCGAAGCCAGACTAATCCGGCAGATTGCCGTCGTGTCCGCCAAGTCAAACGGTAGCGTTTCCATCTCGTTGTCGTGCATGAGTGCCATAATGTCAACCCCCTGGGGTAACAGTGCTTTGGCTATGAGAGTTCCTCGACAGACCCTTGCTCAATAGTCGCTCTCGGAGTCTTCCATCGTGGCTTCCTCGATCTCTTCCTCTTCTTCCTCGTCGGAAGTATCGAAATGAGCGATCTCTCCGGTCGTTTCGAGGAACGACTCCGAGACCGGCGTTTCCTCGACTTTTTCGGCCAGCAACGCGTCCTCGGTCAGCAACTCGAGGTTCAGGCAGAGGCTCTGCAGCTCTTTGACCAGAACATTGAACGACTCCGGGATGCCGGCTTTGAGCGTGTTCTCGCCCTTTACAATGGACTCGTAGATTTTCGTGCGGCCCACCACATCGTCGGACTTTACCGTGAGAATTTCCTGCAGCGTATAGGCGGCGCCGTAGGCTTCGAGCGCCCAGACCTCCATTTCGCCAAATCGCTGGCCGCCAAACTGCGCCTTCCCTCCCAACGGCTGCTGGGTGACCAACGAGTAGGGGCCGATCGAGCGCGCATGCATCTTGTCGTCCACCAGGTGGGCCAGTTTCATCATGTAAATATACCCCACCGTGACCGGCCGATCAAACGGTTCGCCCGTCCGCCCGTCGTAGAGGATGGTCTGGCCGGAGCGCGGCAGCCCGGCCTTTTCCAACAAATCTTTGATTTGCTCTTCGCGGGCGCCATCGAAAACCGGGGAGGCAATCTTGAGACCCAACGTCCTGGCCGCCCAACCCAAATGCGTTTCGAGGATCTGCCCTACGTTCATGCGCGAGGGAACGCCCAATGGGTTCAGCACGATGTCCACCGGCGTTCCATCTTCCAGAAATGGCATATCCTCGACCGGCAGGATTCGCGCGATCACGCCCTTGTTCCCATGGCGGCCGGCCATTTTGTCGCCGACCGACAGTTTGCGTTTTACCGCCACGTATACTTTCACCAATTTGAGCACGCCCGCCGGCAGTTCATCGCCCGTCTTTATCCGATCAATCTTGTTCCGCGCCGTATCTTCGATCTCCGCTTCCTTGGCGGCAAACTTCTGGTAGAGTTCCTTGATCTTCTGGCCACACTTGCCGTCCACCGGCAGCACGCCGGTTTTCAGGCAGCGATGGATATAAGCAAGGTTTTGTTCGGTGACTTTCTGTCCGGGGCGCAACTCGACGTGGCCGGTCTCCAAATTCAGGATCTCGCGGTCCAGGCCCTTGAGAGCATCCTTCAGTTCGGCAAAGAAGCTGGTTTTCAGGTTTTCAATTTGCGCTTGGCACTCGGCCTCGATTTCATCCATTTGCTTCTTTTCGTCTTTGTCCGTACGACCCGCACGCTCTTTGCGCGAGAACACTTTCGTATCCACCACAATGCCGCGGCTGCCCGGCGGGACGCGCAACGAGGCGTCGCGCACATCGCCCGCTTTTTCGCCGAAGATCGCCCGCAGAAGCTTCTCCTCGCTGGTCAGGTCGGTTTCCCCTTTGGGTGTCACCTTGCCGACCAGAATATCCCCCGGCTCGACTTCCGAACCAATAAGCACCAGGCCGTTTTCATCCAGCTTGCTCAGAGCATCCTCGCTGACGTTCGGGATGTCCCGCGTGATCTCTTCTTTGCCCAACTTGGTGTCCCGCGCCTCAATTTCGAACTCCTCGATGTGAATGGACGTGAAGACGTCGTCTTTGACCAACCGTTCGCTGATCAGGATGGCGTCCTCGAAGTTGTAGCCGCCCCACGACATGAAAGCGCACAGAACGTTGCGGCCGAGAGCCAGCTCGCCCTGATCGCAGGCCGGTCCGTCCGCGATCACATCCCCCATCTTTACTTTTTGTCCCACGTTGACGATCGGCTTTTGGTTCATGCATGTGTTCTGGTTTGACCGCTGAAACTTCTGAAGACGATAGATGTCGGTGCCGCCCAACTCGTTCTTGATCCGGATTTCCGCGGCGTCCACATACTCGACCACACCGTCGTTCTTCGCCGTGACACACACGCCGGAATCCACCGCCACTTTTCGCTCGATGCCGGTTCCGATCAGCGGCGCCTCGGTCACGATCAGCGGCACTGCCTGCCGCTGCATGTTCGAGCCCATCAGCGCGCGGTTAGCGTCGTCGTGCTCCAGGAACGGAATCAAGGCGGACGAGATACTGACCAGCTGCTTGGGCGAAACGTCCATATAGTTGACCTGCTCGCGCGGGACCATGCGATAGTCGCCCTGGTCGCGGCAGAGTACAAGTTTTTCGACAAACATTCCCTTGGCATCAAGCGGGGCGTTGGCCTGCGCAATCACGAACTTGTCTTCTTTGTCCGCTGTTAGCCAGTCCACGTGGTCGGTGACCCGCCCGTTTTCCACTTTGCGGTACGGGGTTTCGATGAATCCGAACTCGTTGATGCGGGCATACGTCGAGAGGGACGAGATCAGGCCGATGTTGGGCCCTTCCGGGGTTTCGATAGGGCAAATGCGGCCGTAATGGGTATGGTGGACGTCGCGGACGTCGAAGCCGGCGCGTTCGCGGCTCAATCCTCCCGGACCCAATGCGCTGAGCCGCCGCTTGTGCGTGAGCTCGGACAGCGGATTGGTCTGGTCCATAAACTGGGAGAGTTGGCTGCGGCCGAAGAAATCCCGAATTTGCTGCGCCACCGGCTTGGGGTTGATCAGGTTGTTGGGCAGGAGGTTTTCGAGGTCCACGATGCCCATGCGGTCGCGCGCCGTTTTCTCCAACTCCGCCAGTCCCAGCCGGATTTGATTCTGAAGCAGTTCGCCGACCGACCGAACGCGCCGATTGCCCAGATGGTCAATGTCGTCAACCTCGGCTTCCTCGCGATGCAGCTCGATCAGGTGTTTCATGACATGCACAATGTCGGTAGCCGTGAGGATGCGCGGTCCGCTGTCGGGAGGCAGATTAAAGCGTCGGTTGATTTTGTGCCGCCCAACCGGTCCCAGATCGTAGCGCTTCTGGCTGAAAAACGTTTCCTCCAGCAACCGCTTGCCGCTCTGGAACGAGAGCGGGTTTCCCGGACGGAGGCGCTTGAAAATCTCGATGACCGCTTCCTCGTGGGTCTTGACGCGGTCTTTTTCGAGCGTGGCCAGAATCACGTCCGCAGCCTCGTCGTCCACTTGCAGCACGCGGATGTTCTTGATGTTGCAATCGGCGCAATGGCGCAGGATGCTGGTGGTGACACGGTCCCAGCATTCGGCGATGATTTCGCCTGTGGTGGAATCTACAATATCGGCGGCGAGAATGCGACCCAGAATATCCTCGTAGCCTTCGGCCGTGTCGAGGGCCACGGCTTTGATCTTGTGCTCTTTGAGAACCTCGATGGCGCGGCGGGTAACTTTGGCGCCTTGTTCGACCAGCATTTTGCCGGTCTTGGGTTCGATGATGTCTTCGATGAACTCGCTGCCCATGAATTTTTCGAGGGAGGCGACTTTGGTCATCCCCTGGCTGAAATCATCTATCGCGATCGTCTCCGTCTTGAAAAACTCCGACGCAATCTGTTCATCGCTGACATAGCCAAACGCCCGTAGAAACGTCGTCGCCGGAATCTTCCGTTTCCGGTCTATCATGACCCACATCACGTTATAGGGATCAATTTCAAACTCAACCCATGCCCCGCGATACGGGATGATGCGGGCGCCATAGACCGTCCGGCCGTTGGGATGCGTGCTGGAGGAAAACGACACGCCCGGCGAGCGGTGCAATTGGCTAACGACCACACGCTCGGCGCCGTTGATGATGAACGTGCCCTGGGGGGTCATCAGCGGCATGTCGCCCAGATAGATTTCCTGTTCCTTGATGTCGCGGACCTGGACTTGCCGTGTGGTCTCGTCGGTTTCGCGCACGATCAATTGCAGTTTGATCTTCAGCGGAGCGGCGTAGCTCATTCCGCGCTCGATGCACTCGCGGATTTCATATTTGGGCATGCCGAATTCATACTGGACAAACTCCAGCGTGGACGGATTGCCCGGCGCCTGGATCGGAAACACGCTTTTGAAGACTTCCTGCAGGCCAATGTCCTTTCGCTGGTCCCATGGAACATCCTTCTGCAGGAATTCCTCGTAGCTTTTCTTTTGCGTTTCCAGCAGATACGGAATCTCCATGACTTCCGGAATCCGGGCGAATGACATCCGCCCGTTAATTTCCTGCAATTGGGGCGCGATCTTCGTGCCAGCCATGAAAGCCCAACCTCCTCGCTTTCGACATTTCTACGATGTGCATCTGGCGCTTTACGATTGCGGTGTTGCAAACGCGGCGGGCGGGGTGGTCCTCATAGACCGGAAAGATTTGCCGCCCGGTCTGGGCCGCGCCGGCTTTTTCCACCCCGCGCTGCCCACTCCGTTCTTGCTGTCCATTCTGTCCACCCCGCCCACTTTGTCCGTTAATTTCCTTATTTTACCTCGACTTGGGCGCCCGCGTCTTCGAGCTGTTTCTTGACTTTTTCGGCCTCGGCTTTCGGCACATCCTTGACCACCGGGTTCGGGCAACCTTCGACCAGATCCTTCGCTTCTTTCAGGCCCAAGCCAGTGATCGCGCGGATTTCTTTGATGACTTGAATCTTCTTGTCCGCGGCAAAGCCTTTGAGCGTCACGGTGAACTCCGTCTGCTCCTCGACCGCGGGTGCTGCCGCGGCGGCTGCGCCTCCGGCCGCCGGCGCCGCCACGGGCATGGCCGCCGATACGCCGAATTTCTCCTCGATCTTGCTGACCAGTTGATTGACCTCGAGGATGGTCATCTTTTCGATTGCCTCGACAATTTGATCTATTGTCAGTTCTGCCATGATGGATCGTCTCCTGATTGAGTGTGTTGGCCGGGATCATTCCGTCCCGGGCCGGTTTGAATTTGGATTTGGCCTATGCGGCGGTGGGCGTTCGCGAGGCCACGGCCTTCAGGGCCATGGCCAGCTTGGCCACCGGCGCGCGCAATGCCCATGCCACCCGCACGATCGGCCCTTTCAGGCTGCCGGTCAGGCGCGCCAGCATGACCTCGCGCGATGGAATTTTTGCCAACGCTTCGACCGCCGGCGGTTCCAGCCACGTCTTGCCAAGAAATCCGCCTTTGATGGCCACGTGCTCGCTGTCTTTCTTAAACTCAAGGAGCACTCTGGCCGGTGCTGTCGGCTCTTTCAAGGCCAACGCCACTGCTGTCGGCCCCTCCAGCACTTTTTCGGGCGGCGCAAGAGCCGATTCCGCCAGAGCGCGTTTGATCAGGCGATTCTTGATCACCTGAAAGTGCACGCCGTTCTCGCGGCACCGGCGGCGCAACTTCGTGGCTTCGCCCACCGTCATCCCCCGGTAGTCCACAAATACCAGACAAGGACACTGCCGGATTCGTTCGGCGGCTGCCGCCGTGATCTCGATCTTTTTTTGCTGAACCATCCACTCACCCCCTTGTTCGCCGGCTCCCCCGCCATACCGGGGGATCACCCGTTAATGTAGTTATCCCGGGTTGGACGCAGCGAACTTTGGGGAGCGACGGGCAACCAGCTGAGGGGCACCACGCCCGCATTGTTGCCGGATCGCAAAACCCGAAAGGTCCGCTCGGCCAAACCTCGGTAGGCGGTCCGCTTTCGGACCTTTGCTCCCCCCACCGGGGGAACCTACGGTCTTGGGCTAAAGCCGTCAGACCTATTGTAGCCGCAAACCTTATAAGAGATGTTATCCTTTTCCCCCGAGGCCGTCTGCTTTCCCATTTCACGCCGCCAGCTCAATGGGAATGCCCGGCCCCATGGTCGAGCTCAGTGTCACTGAGCGAATATAGACGCCTTTGACGGACGCCGGCCGCGCCCGCAGGATTGCGTCCAGGAGTACCTGTGCGTTCTCGCGCAACTGTTCCGCTGTAAAGTTGATCTTGCCGATTCCCACCGCCACGTTACCGGCGCGGTCCACGCGAAATTCGACCTTTCCTTTTTTGATTTCCGCAATGGCCTGTGCCACATCGAACGTCACCGTGCCCGACTTGGGATTGGGCATCAATCCGCGCGGTCCGAGGATTTTGCCCAGTTTGCCCACGTCTCGCATCATGTCCGGCGTAGCGACGGCGGCGTCAAAATCCAGCCAACCGCCCTGGATTTTCGCGATCAAGTCGTCGGCGCCGACCGCATCCGCCCCGGCTTCTTCGGCTTCGCGGGCCTTTTCGCCGCGCACAAAGACTATCACCCGTTTTGTTTTCCCTGTCCCGTGGGGAAAACTCACCGTTCCCCGCACTTGCTGGTCCGCATGGCGGGGGTCCACATTCAAGCGGATGGAAAGGTCCACATTCTCGTTGAACTTGGTGTAGTGGCATTCTTTGACCAGTCGGCAGGCTTCTTCCAGCGTGTATTTCTTTCCTGGTTGGATTTTGGCTTTGGCGTTGAGATATTTCTTTCCGTGCTTCATCCTGTGCTCCTTGTGGTGCAGACGACCCGCATCTTCCGGCAGGGTCTCCCACACAGATTTTGTAACTCCCTCGGCTCTATCGAGGGAATTTTTCAGATTCAGGAAAACAGTCCGCTCCTCCTGTTCCGCCCCGCGAACGGCGGCATATCCCTTTGGCTTTAGCCCGCAATGGTCACACCCATCGAGCGCGCCGTGCCGGCCACCATACGGCAGGCCGACTCAAACGAGGTGGTGTTGAGGTCGGGCATTTTGATTCGGGCGATTTCCTCGACTTGTGCCCGCGTAATCTGGCCCACTTTTTCTTTGTTCGGCGTGCCCGATCCTTTGGCCAGTCCTGCCGCCTTTTTGATGAGAACCGAAGTCGGCGGCGTTTTCACTTCGAACGTAAATGACCGGTCGGAATAAATCGTCACAATCGCCGGCACGATCAGTCCAGCCTGGTCTTTTGTCTTTGCATTATACGCCTTGCAAAACTCCATAATATTGATGCCGTGCTGGCCCAATGCCGGACCGATGGGCGGCGCCGGCGTGGCTTGTCCGGCCTGGGTCTGGACTTTTACAATGGCAACGACTTTCTTGGCCATTCCTTTTCCTCCACCGTTCATTCAGAACGAAATACGTTGGCACCTCACGCTGCGAAATCCCGCTTCCGCATTCCCTGATCCGCATGGTTCATGAGGCCCTGGGCTTTCCTTTACACGCCCTCGACCTGCAGCACATCCAACTCCACCGAAGTCTGCCGGCCGAAAATGGACACCATCACCTTGAGCTTGCTCTTCTCCTCGTCTATCTCGTTAACTTCGCCCACAAAATTCGCAAAGGGCCCTTCGATGACTTTGACCTGCTCGCCCACACGGTAGCGAATTTGCGGTTTAGGTTTCTCCGTTTTCTCCTGCACGATATTTAAAATGTGATTGACTTCGCTCTCGTCCAGGGGCGCGGGGCGGGAACCGCCGGGCAGGAATTGCGAAACTCCCGGGATTTTGGTAATCAGATTGATCAGGTCGTTGAGCTTTTCTTCGTCCGACTCCATTTGTACGAGCACATAGCCCGGATAGAGGTTGCGTTGGGTCTGCCGCTTCTTGCCGCCTTTGATTTCCACAAACGTTTCGGCCGGGATCATCACCTGTCGCAAGTAGTCGCGCAGTCCTTCGATCGTCGCCCGGTGCTCGATATTGTCTTTCACGCGCTTTTCAAAGCCCGAGTATGTTTGAACTGCATACCATTTCGGCGCCATGGTGTTTTACTTCCATTTGGGGATCATACTTGGTGTCTCTGAGAGACTCAACCCGCGGTGAGAGCCAGAATTCCGTCGAGAATCGCGGACAAGAGGCGATCCTCGATTGCGATGGCGATGGTCAGAACGATGATTCCGACCATAACGACAAAGGTGGCCCCGTATACGTCCTGCCGGCTTGGCCAAACGACTTTTTGCATCTCGCTGCGCACTTCCTTCAGAAAAACTGCTGTCTTCTCGTACCACAGCACGATTCGCGCACGAAGGTGGTAGAGCAGCACCCCCAATAAAACCGCTACCACCGCTACGATAATCCACTTGGCCATGCTTCCCTCGTTGTAAAGCCCCGCGACGGCGCTGGTCGGACGGATTGATGGCAGACCAGGAGGGACTCGAACCCCCAACCCTCGGTTTTGGAGACCGATGCTCTGCCAGTTGAGCTACTGGTCTGCAGTTACTTACAAGACTGGACTAGCAGAATAATCTCGAGCAGATTCCTGTATGCCCAACATTTTGGAAGAAAATGAAACGGCTTTACTGCCTCGCCAAAATCTAGGTAGAAATATCGCCTGGCTTTTGACGCTGTCAAGCAAGAATTTGTTAAAAATGCTTGGTTTTTGCCTGTTTCCAGAACCGCATTCCAAAATATAAGTTTAACTATACCAGTATTTTATAAAGATGGAGCCCACGACCAGAATCGAACTGGTGACCTCATGCTTACCATGCATGTGCTCTGCC
>JADFCW010000174.1 GCA_017161705.1 Candidatus Sumerlaeota bacterium
TAGCGTTTCGCCAAGCGGGCTGGGCAGGGTGGAATCTGGAACGCCGCACACCGGAGCCGCCTCGCCGGTGGCTGGTCAACGGATGGATTTCGCTGGACCCCGCTGCGCCGCCGCGTCCGGCGGGCGCGCTGTTCACCGCCCCGCATGTCCGCCAGTTCTGGGAGCCGGAAAACACGCCCATTCCTCCCGGCGTGATTTGGGTCAATTCAAAGGGAGAGCCCGAGCCAACGCTGCGGCTTGTGGCTCTGCGCGACGGGATCGAGGATTTTCGCTATTTGCAAACGCTGGCGGCGGCGATTCGAGAGGTCGAAAAACGCCGCGCGGCATCGTGGTGGGCGCGCCGGCGCTGGCAGCGCCTGTTGAGTGTACCGTCGGGCTTTGCCGATCCAAACCGTCTGGAATGGCGGAGAATTCCGGAGCTTTACGCCCGGCGCGATGCCGTAGCCGATGCGATCGAAGCGGCGCAAAGCCTACTCGATCAAAGCCGCGTGCCGGGGCGATGAACGGACAAGGGCTATTTGATCTCCGCCGCCAGTTCGACGGCAAGGCCGTGCTCGCCCACCTCGACAATTTTTTCACCGAAGCCGCCGTCGCTGGTGCAAATCGAGACTTTGTACCGGCCGCCCGGAACGCCGAAGAACGCTGTAGCGTCGGTTTGGCTGGCGGCGTTCTGCGCCGCGCACAGTTCGCGCAACCCGAGCAGTTTGTCCCGCTCGTCAAACAATCGCACCACGGCTCCGACGATGCCTTTGGTTCCGCTGGGCCGAACGGCCAGGAAGACCCGCCTGGGGTCCTCGAGCGCCCAATCGTTGAGGAAGACCGTGGCGCGGCCATCGGTCGAGTTGGCGAGAATATCCAGGTCGCCGTCGGCGTCACAATCGCCAAAGACAGCCCCTGTCACGCGCGCATTGCCGGGCACATGATACAGCCCGAGCGCCTCGACCTGATTGACAAATGTGCCGTCGCCGCGGTTGAGGAACACGCGCGCATCGCCGTCGGCTTTGCCGACGTAGAGATCGAGGCGGCCGTCGCGGTCTATGTCGCCCCATGCGGCGACGGTCCAATGGCCGGGGAAGTTGGCCAGTTCGCCTGACATCGAGGTGGCGTCGGCGAAGCGCCCGTCGTTGGTGTTGCGGAAGAGTTTTACATGGTCCACTTGCGGCACGGCCAGGTCGGCATCGCCGTCGTTGTCATAGTCGCCCCATGCCGGTCCTAGCCAGTGATTGTCCCCCACGTCAAATCGAATGCCGGAGTCCTTTACCCCCTCGAATTTTCCCTGGCCGGTATTTCGAAAAAGAATTCCGGTCCCAGCACAATAGAGGAAATCGGAAAACCCATCGCTGTCATAGTCCGCCACGGAAAGGAAGGTTTCCTTGACCTTTCCCGGGACAGCCGGGCCCAATCCGAACGCGGCGCTTACGTTCACAAACCGCCCCGCGTCCTGGCCGGTATTCCGCAGGAGCACGAGGCCCTGCTCGCCTCTCGACATGAGAATATCGGGCAGGCCGTCGCCGTCGGCGTCCATCCAAACGCAGACATCCGCCGGCCCGCCGGCCGGAAGCGCCAGCAGGGCTGTGTCGTCGCGAAACGTACCGCCGAGATTGGTGAACAGCTTCGGCGTTGGAAGCAGAAGATCAGGCCGGCCATCGGTGTTGTAGTCGGCCCATGCCGCGCCAGCCGACGCACCGTTCAAGCCGACCAGGTCCGTGACGGCCATGAACACGCCGGCCTGCTCGCATCGGTAAAGTGCGTTGCCGGCGGCGCAGCACACATAGGCGTCAAGGTCGCCGTCGCCGTCGTAGTCGGCCCATGCAACGCCGCGCGCATCGCCGGTTTCATGGGGCAGGGCCACATAGCGGCCGAAAAGCCGGGCGGCTGCCGGTCCGCTGGCCAGCGCCGCCGCGCCGGGGATTTTGGCCAGCTCGGCCGCCACATCGAACGGCGGCACATTCGGATTGGGTGCCGGCGCACTGACTTTCCCCGCAAGAATCTCCGGAACGAGGTTGATCAGCTCGTTGACGCTTTTATTCCAGGTGCGGTTGAAGCGGATCTCGATATGGCTCATCCGCCACCACATCTGGCTCGGGTCTTCGAGGTGTTGGCCGTAAAGCTGAAACCAGAAGGTGTCCGCGTAGCACAGACAGGCCAGGGCATCGCCTTCTTTTTTCCAAAAGGCGCAGACTGGTGCGCCCGGTTGGATTTTCGCCATCATGTAGGGAATAAACTGGGGCAGCGATGTGTTGGTGTTGATCTGAACCCGCGGATAGGGGTTCTGCCCTTTGAGATCGCGCTCCATTTTGATAATGATCTGTTTTTTCTCGGTATCCACCGTTTCGACCCTGCCGACCGCGATGTTGGTGCATTCATCCAGCACTTCCTGAAGCGAATACATCCGCTCCACATAGGCCGATACGGACCGAGTCCCGTTCAGCAAGCCGGCGAGGGAAATGGCCAGAGCCAGGAGGGTTTTTCTCATGGTCGTTGCCGCTTTCTCGAAGTCCACGTCCACGCAGGTTCATTGGATGTGCAAAGAGGCGGCAAAGGCAAGAACGAAAACTGCGGTGAAAACTCTATGTGGACAGGGAAAAGACAGGCTCGATGATTCACAAGCGCGTGCGCTCGGCCTGTGGCAATGCGCGCGCATAATCTTCGGGGGTGTCGAGGTCGCACAGCACGCCTGCGTCCTCGAACGGAACCTCCAGGACATCGTCGGCGTGCTCGCGGAGCAGCCCGCGCAGCCCCACGCCGTCGAGGCCGCGCAACACGCGCTCGCGATAGCGGGCGGCGAACAGAATCGGATGCCCGCGCCGGCCTTGATACACGGGGACCGCCAGGCCTTTGTCGGATGAGGCAAGACCTGCGGCCAGGGTGTCAATCCACTCGGCGCGAAGCATCGGCTGGTCGCCCAACACCACCGCATAGGCCGTGAAAGGTTCGGGACTGGCGCGGAGCCCGCACCGGACGGAACTCAACATGTCGCCTTCGCGATCGGGATTGATCGCGAAGTGCACTTTGCGGCCTTCGAGGACGCGCGCAATGGCGGCGGCATTGTCGCCGACGACCATGACGACATGCTTCACGCAGGCGCTAAGCACCTCATCCACCACATGTGCGATGACAGTTTTCGCGCCCCACGGCAGGAGCAATTTCTGCTCGTTCATGCGCCGCGATTTGCCCGCCGCCAGAATAATCGCACACGTCATCGCCACACTTGCCGTCCCGCCCGTTGAGTTGGAGGAGACCATTTGCAATTCAGCAAGCGGTGCAAACTTCATTTCGTCATCTTATCCCTCGCTTCGGCGGGGATTCCAGCGCGCAGTAAACCTAAACCGACCGTCGCGCTGAGAAGATCGAAATCCAATTTCGCACACGCCTTTCCACACTTGCCTTTTCTCGATACCATAGGCAACTTCGATTTTGGCACTGTGACAAAGCGAGGCGCAAGATGTCAGACGATCCCAATCCATTGGCCAACCGATTGCCGCAGGGTTTGCCGTCCAGCAAGAAGTGCATGGCCGTCCTTGGGTGGGCCGTTGTCGCCTGTGTCCTTGGCGCAACGCTAGCGGTGTTGCGCGCCCACACCTTTCAATGCGCTCAGGGCCACGATGAAGCAATTTTTCTATACGGCGGGCAGGCGTGGGCCTCGGGCCAGGTGCCCTATCGGGATTTTTGGGATCACAAGCCGCCGCACATCTTTCTGTTCCATGCGCTGCCGCTTTGGCTGTTTCCCTTTTCGCGCACGGCGGCGGTGGTCAATGAAATTATCTGGCTGGCGCTGGCGGGCACGGTGTTTGCCGTCGTCTGCCGAAGGCATCTCTCGGTGGCGGCATCGGCAATCGCCGTCGCTTTCTTCTGTTTGTTTGTCAGCCATCGTGTGACGGTGCGTTCGGGAGGCATGACCGAAGAGGCCTCGCTGCTGTTTGTGGCGCTGAGTTATTGGATGATCCTTCGCCCCTCGCCGCAGCTGCGCCGCGATGTCTTGTGGGCGGGAGTGTTTTTGGGAATGGCGGCCGAATTCCGCCAGACCTACGGCCTGTCGTTGTTGTTCCTGGCGGCCACAACGGTCTGGCGTGCGCGCGCACTCCAATGGAAGAGCAAGCCCATCCTGGGCGCACTGGGGTTGGTTGGCCTTGGGTTTGCCTTTCCCGAAGCATTTTGGTCGGCCTGGTTTGCCGCCAAGGGGATTTGGCGGGACTATTTCGAGGCCAGCTATCTGTTCAATTTGATTTACATTGGGGCGGCGCCAGAAACGCACACCGGCTGGCTGGACGGACTGCGCACGCACTGGCGTGTGTTGCGCGACACCGGGCCGATGCTGGCCGCACCCGTGCTGGCGGCGGCGCTTGTCCCGTGGCTGCCACGGGACAAGCGCACGTGGTGCGGTCTGCTGTTGCTGGCTTTCGCGTGCGAGTTCGCCCCCGTTTCCATCAGCGGCGAATATTACCATCATTACTATGTTCAAACCACGATTTCGACCTGCCTGCTGTTAGGCTTTGCCGTGCTGGCGGTCGGCGGGATTGTCGCCGGCATTTTCGGACGGCGCCCCAGTGAAATGAGCCGGATCAAGGCGGCGGCCGGCCTTCTGCCGGCGCTGGCCGTTGTGGCCGCCGCTGCATGGCTTACAGCCGGCGGGGTGCGGTGTCACATCGAGGAGAATCGCAAGATTGCCCGGCGCAATGCGCTGCCGACCGGCGATTGGGCGCTGGAACAATCGCTGGGCCGGGCGATTGCCGGTCTGACCGCGCCCAACGAGCGCATTCTCCTGCTGGGTGTGCAGCCAAACGCATGCTATTTTGCAGCGCAACGCTACGCCGGCGCACGCTATTTTCACAACGCCCCGCTGTTCAAAGGCAAATTTCAGGGACATATCTCCGAGCGAATGAAGCAGGCCATGGTCGCAGACCTGGAGCGACACCGGCCCGTGCTGATTCTCCTGGGATTGCTCGAAGGGTCGGACAAAGAATGGCTAGGCATGGAATTGGTTCGCCGTCGCGCGCCCTTCCTTGTCCCTTATCTTACAGACAACTACCTGCCGCTGGAAACTCTGGGCGGGCGGATCCCCCGCGATTGGTTTTGGTATGAAGACGTTTGCGCATTTCTTGTCCGCAAAGACCTGCGCGAGACCGTGCGGGCGCGACTCGATGCTTTGTCTCCCGCCCCGTAGGATCGCCCGCCGGCCCCAAATTTTTTAGCGTGCCAGGAAAGATCCGAACCATCCAATCTTCGGCTGTCGCGTCGGCCAGCGGATCGAGAAGACGCTCAAGTATGCCAAGAAAAGTTACGGTCGCAAACACATTGCAGTACCTTAAACCTTTGGAGAATGCCCCGGCAAACTCCACGGTTACCGCTGGATCGATTCGGGCGGGCTGGCAAGGGCAGAGGGCCTTAAAAGGACGCAGCAAGTTCGCGAGCCCTGGCAATGGCCCGATGTTGTTTTTCGGCGGCTGCGGCGGCGCCGGCCGCCAGCATTGGTTCGCAAACAACCGATTGGATGTCCGTTATGCCGATAAAGCCCAGCGCCGTCTCGAGATACTTTTTCTGAAAGTCCAGGCCCGCAGCGGAAGAACCTTCTGGATACTCGCCCCCGCGCGCGTAGGCGATGAACGCGCGCTTTCCGACTAGCAACCCTTTGTAGCCTTCGGCCGGCGTGAACGAGAATGTATAGGTGGGCTGGATCACAATATCTAGATACTGCTTGAGACGGTAGGGGATACCGAAGTTCCACATGGGGACAGCCCAGACATATTTGTCCGCGGCCGTGAAGCCGGCGATAAGGGTCTCGATTGTTTTCCACGCTGCCTGGGCTTCGGCCGACGGATTCTGTCCGTGGAGGATGTCGTATTTGGCCTGCACGGCGAAGCCGTCGAAGGGCGGCAGGTGCGCGGCGAAAAGATTGAGCGTCAGAACTTCATCCTGCGGATGGGTCGCCCGGTAGGTGTCGAGAAAAGCATCCGCAATCGCAATGGAATGCGAACGGCGTCCCCGCGGCGAGGCTTGGATGTAGAGGAGGGTGCTCATGAGAACTCTCCTTTTTCAAATGAGATGCCGATTGATGAATTGCCATGAATCAACGGACGGGATGCGCTTTTACGGCTGGGCCGAATCGGCGCTGTCCCTCTGTTTGTTGTTCCTTTCCGGGGTCTCCATGTTTCGACGATTTCCCGCCGCGGAGGTGCTGGCTTTCAGCCGTCCGCGTGCATAGCGAACGAGAATCGCGGTGAGAAGGATGAAGAACACAAAGATGCAGACTAGAAGCCAGGGGATGCGTTCCTCGGCCAGGCCGCGCGCGACGGCGTCCGCGCCCACGACATAGAGAACATTGGCGGGGAGCAGGCACAGCCAGGTCCACCACGCATAGGTCCAAAATCGCACACTGGTCAGACCAAATGCATAATTGACCAGCGTGAACGGCAAGATCGGAATGAGCCGCGCCAGGGCCACGATGATGATTCCGTGCTCTTCGGTCAGGCGGTCTATTTCCCGAAACCGGGCGTTGTGCGACAGCCAGCGCGCCACAGCATCGCGCGCAAAATAGCGCGCCACCAGAAACGACACGCATGCTCCCAGAAGCGAGGCGATGCTGATCAGAAATGTTGCAAACAGCCATCCATACATCGCGCCGGCCGCCACGGTCAACGGAGTTACCGGAATGGCCACCACAGTCGAGACCACGTAGACCAGAACATAGACGACCGGCCCGAATGCACCAAACGAGCGAATCCACTCGCGCAAGTTTGCCAGACGGCGCGAGACGCCGGTTGCCTCCGCCCAAATGAGAATCGCTACCACAGCGACAATCAGCACCACAGGGCGCCAGCGGTCACGTGGCCGGCTTTCGGGGGTTTCGCGTGCGGTCAGGCTGTCGGGCATGATGACGAACGCACTTCCAAGAGATGATAAACTCGATGCTACAACAGCTTCTTGTCGCAAGTCAAAGCGGGAAAAATATTCAATTCAAGTTTTTTGGGAGAAGGTTTGGTGTTTATGCTTTGCAGCACGTGCAAAAAATTGGTTCACGTCCTTTCGCGGATTTTGCCGATTATTGACAATTCGCCGCTTGCGATCCCTTTGGGTTTTCACACGACTGTCCGGCGGACTGGGTCTTACATACCGCCCTTTGGCGGCTTGCCGTCTTCGCGCGACACTCTACCGGAAAGATGAAGGGAAATGCGTATTGCGGGGAAAAAAGGCTTGACCGCCAGAAACGGGGCATCCTAACCTTTCACTCGTTGTTTGCAATAAGGGGAAGACTCTCGGCAAGGGGGTGTGATCAATTAGCAAGAGGGCGTTTCTGCGGGTCAATGAGGCCATTCGCGCACGAGAAGTGCGTCTAATCAACGCGGAAGGCAAGCAAATTGGCGTGGTGCCGATCGAACAGGCGCGGCGCTATGCCGAGGAGGCGGGTCAGGATTTGGTCGAGGTGGCCCCGGAGGCCACGCCTCCAGTTTGCAAGATTATTGATTATCGCAAAGTGCTCTACGAGCAAAAGCGGCGCGAACGCGAAGGGCGTAAACATCGCCGGCACACGGAAGTCAAAGAAATCAAGATGCGCCCGACCATTGATCCGCATGACTATGAAATCAAGATGCGGCACGCGCGTGAGTTTCTGCAGGCCGGCCACAAGGTCAAGGTCACCATCATGTATCGCGGCCGCGAAATGGTACGAACCGACATCGGGCGTCAATTGCTGCAACGCATGGCCGACGATGTGGCTGACATCGGCGCTCCCGAAGACCGCATGGTCCAAATCGGCCGCCAGCAGCAGATGATGTTGGCGCCCGGCGGTCACGGGAAGGCGGGTGAGAAACATGACCGGGCCGCCCTCTCTGCAACAGCGCAGACACCTTCATCCTCCCCATCGCAACCGCCAGCGGCCGGAGGCTGACCCCGAAGCGGGGCAGGCAGTAAGCGGTTGCAAAATCCGACGGGAGAAGTATTGAAAACAGCAATAGGATAAGTATCCGAGGAGACGAATGAAGTTCAAGACGAGCAAAAGTGCAGCGAAACGATTCAAGGTTTCCAAGTCGGGGAAGATCATCCGCAGACGGGCTTATCATAGCCACATTCTCACTAAGAAGAGTCCGAAACGGAAGCGGCGGTTGCGAAGCGAAGCCCAAGTGGCGCCCTGCGATCGCCGCCAAGTCAAACGGCTTCTGGGAATCTGAAGCAATCTTTGAACGGGCAATTCCAGAATCAAACTTCTACGGCAAAGCGTCAATGTCGGAAGCACCGAAAAACGACGGTGCAGAAGGGGAACTGAAAGGTTAAGCGGTTTTGCAAACCTCTGGCCTCCCAGCCCATACTTTACTGTTTTCGGAGGAGGTTTTACTTCATGCCACGCGCCGTAAGCGGGGTGGTTTCGCGCCGCCGCCGCAAAACCTGGCTCAAACGGGCCAAAGGAAACTATAGCGGAAGACGCAAGCTATTCAAAAATGCCAAAGAAACAGCGATGCGGGCGTTGCGTTATGCGTATCGCGACCGCCGACAGCGCAAGCGCGAGTTTCGGGCGTTGTGGATTGTTCGGCTCAATGCCGCCGCGCGCCAGCATGGTCTGACGTATAAGACTCTCATCACCGGATTGAAACAGGCCGGGGTAGGTTTGGACCGCAAGATTCTGGCCGACCTTGCCGTTCAAAGCCCCGACGCATTTGGCGTGCTGGCCAAAATGGCCACTGAGGCGCTTGGAAAACCACTGGCCACTGCTACAGCCTGAATACGCGGGTTTCTTCCATCCCCTGCCCCGGGCGATGGGAGAGACCGCTCGTGCGATACGCTTTTCGACAGTGTGAGAGGATCGTTTTGCCAGCCTCGGTGACCCAAGGGACCGGGGCTGCGATTTTTTGTATTGCCCGATGAGGTGAATCCGTGGCGTCGCTGATAGAAGAAATTCGGGCATTGGGAACGCAAGCTCTGGCCGACATTCGTGCCGCCGCATCGCTCGAGCAGATCGAGCAGGTGCGCGTGGCCGTCATGGGCCGGAAAAGCCGCCTGACACAATTGATGCGCGAGCTGGGTGCGCTGTCCGAGGACGAGCGGCGCAAAGCCGGCATGGTGCTCAACGAAGTCAAGGACGCCGTGGCCGATGAACTGAAGAAACGGCGGGCCGCTTTGGAGGCCGCCGCGCGCGCGAGAGAGATCGCCGGACAGAGTGTGGACATTACGCTGCCCGGCCGCGCCCGTCTTTTCGGCCGCCGCCACCCGCTGGTTCAGGTGCGGCGCCAGATCGAGGAAATTTTCATCAGCATGGGTTTCTCGATTGCCCTCGGGCCGGAAATTGAAAACGACTTTCATAACTTTGCCGCTCTGAATTTTCCCGACGAGCATCCCGCCCGCGATATGCAGGACACCTTTTATCTGCCCGGCGGTTGGCTGCTTCGCACCCACACCTCGCCCGTGCAGATTCGGGCCATGCTGGCCACGACGCCGCCTCTGGCCGTGATCGCACCGGGCCGCGTCTATCGCGCCGACGCCGATGTCACCCACTCGCCGCAGTTCCATCAGGTCGAAGGCCTGCTCGTGGACCGGCGCGTAACGCTGGGAGACCTGAAAGGCGTATTGGAGGCGTTTGCCCACCGGATGTTCGGGGCGCAATATCAAACGCGCTTTCGGCCGTCTTTCTTTCCGTTCACGGAACCGAGCGCGGAAATGGACATCGGTTGCGTAATATGCAGCGGTGTCGGGTGCCGCGTCTGCGGCGGAACGGGCTGGCTGGAGATTTTGGGTGCGGGCATGGTACATCCGGCAGTGTTCGAGAACGTCGGCTACGATCCAGAGAAATGGACCGGTTTTGCGTTTGGAATGGGCATCGAGCGCATTGCCATGCTGAAATACGGGATTAATGATATTCGGTTGTTTTTCGAGAACGACAAGCGGTTTCTCGAGCAATTTTAGGCGCACCGCCCGGGCCGGCATGGGGCGCGGGCGGAATACAAGACTGAGTAGGCTGCGGAGTTGATGCGATGCAATTCAGCGTTCGCTGGCTGCAACGATACGCGGACCTGGATATGCCGGTTCAGCAACTGCTGAACGGGCTCACGATGGCAGGTCTGGCGGTGGAAGGCGTAATAGACGTCGGGCTGATTTCCGGAAAAATTGTGGCAGGCGAAATCCTCGACATTCAGCCTCACAGCACGGCGAAAAAACTGCATGTGTGCAGCGTTCAGGCGTCATCGGACCCCGCAGTCCCGCCGTTGCGGATTGTCTGCGGCGCGCCGGGAATGAAAGTCGGCGACCGCGTGCCGGTGGCCCTGCCGGGAGCGATTCTGCCCGGCGGCCGCGTGATCGAGCGGTGCGACATCCGCGGCGAATGGTCGGAGGGCATGTTGTGTTCGGGCGCCGAGGTGGGCTGGAACAAAGACGGCTCGTGTCTGCTGCAATTGGACGCCGCGTATCCGATTGGCGAGGGTGTGGATGCGCTGGTGGATGTCGGCGTAACGCCCAATCGGCCGGATTGTCTTTCGTTGTTGGGGATCGCGCGCGACATGGGGGCCTATTTCCGGCGTGCGGTTCATCCGCCCAAATTCCGGTGTATCGAAACCATGGATCGTACGGACGATTTTGCCAAAATCGCCGTCGAGGACAAGGATGGTTGCCCGCGATACACGGCGCGGGTTGTGCGCAACGTTCGGGTCGGACCCAGTCCGGTATGGCTGGCGCGCGCGGTCGAGGCCGCCGGAATCCGCTCGATCAACAACATTGTGGACGTCACCAATTTCGTATTGATCGAACTGGGCCATCCGCTCCACGCCTTCGATCTGGACAAGATCGCTGCCCACACGGTCATTGTCCGGCGGGCGCGGGAAGGAGAAAAACTAGTCACGCTCGACGGGGTCGAGCGGACCCTGACGCCCGAGGATGTGTTAATCACCGACCCGACGCGGCCGATTGCTCTGGCCGGCATTATGGGAGGCGAGAACTCGGAAATCTCGGATTCGACCATCAACGTGCTTCTGGAAAGCGCGTATTTCGATCCGGTCCGGATTCGCAAGACCCGCCGCCGTCTCGATATTCAAACCGATGCCTCCTTTCGCTTCGAGCGGGGCACCGACCGCGAGAACATTCATGTGGCACTCAACCGGGCTGCGCAGCTTGTGCGCGAAGTCGCCGGCGGTGAGATTACACGCGGCTTTCTCGATGTCGTCGGTGCGCGCACCAAACCGCAGCCCATCACCCTGCGCATCCAACGCGTCAACGACATTCTCGGCGCCGACCTCGAAGGCTCGCAGATTGCCGACATCCTCGTGGCCATCAAGTGCGAGATCACGCATTCCGATCATCATCAACTGGTGGTTGTGCCGCCCTCCCATCGTGTGGATTTGCTCCGTGAAATTGACCTGATCGAAGAGATCGGTCGGCTGTATGGATACGAAAGGATTCGGGCTACTGTTCCCTATCTTCCGGTGCAGACAGCTGCGGAGAACCCGTTGCAGGAAACCGCGGATCGAATCGGGGAGATTCTAGCGGCCGAGGGGCTGAGCGAGGTTGTAACTTACAGTTTCACCGACCGCGAGAGCCTCGAGCGAGCGCGCCAGAGCACCGCGGACGCGGTCGAGTTGGTCAATCCGCTGAGCCGGCAGCAATCGGTGCTGCGCACGTCGCTTCTGGTGTCCTTTCTCGATGTGATTGCGCACAATCGGAAACACGGCAACGCGGATTTGGCGATTTTCGAGGTGGCCAAATCGTATCACTGCGTCGGCTCGAAGGACGTGCCCTACCAGGAGCGCCAATATGCGATGGCCGCGCTGGCCGGCCGCACGCCGACGCACTGGAGCGAGCCGCCGCGGCCCTGGGACTTTTTCGACATCAAAGGAATCGTCGAGCGGGTATTGCGGCGGCTGGGCGCGGCGCCGGAATTCATCGAACGGAAGGGGCGGCCGGACTTTCATCCCGGGCGGACGGCCTGTTTCACACGCGAGGGGCGCGACCTATGCGTGTTCGGGCAAGTGAATCCGGAGGTGGCCGCCGCATGGGAAATTCGCGGCGACATCTTTCTGGCCGAATTCGATCTGGAAGCCCTGGCCCCTTGTGCCAGGCCGCGCATCGGATTCCGGCCGCTTGGACAGTTTCCGGCTGTGGTCCGCGACCTTGCCCTGGTGGCGGACCGGAATATTCCCGCCGGGGAACTGGAACTGACGCTCCGGGCCGCTGCCGGCGACCTTCTTGAAAGTCTGGTGTTATTCGATGTGTATGAGGGGGATAAGATTCCGGAGGGCAAACGGAGCCTGGCGTGGTCGCTGACCCTTCGCGCGCCCGACCGCACGCTCACGGATGGCGAAATCAACACGTTGATCGAGCACATTTTAAGCGCTCTTGCGGGAAAACACCGGGCGGAGCTGCGCACCCTGTAGCTGCCGGCACAGGCAGACCGTCTGCTTGTTGTTCGAACTTCAAAGTCTCTCGCAATCGTCCGACCAGCAATATGCGGTTCAATGATCCTCCAAAAGGTTGCTTATCCGAATACTCCCGTCCACAGTTCAACTTCTGTAAGAGCTCTTTGGCCGACGACCGGCAACAGCAGGGTTGTCCCGCGGACACTTCGCTGAGTTGCCGCTCCTTCTTTTTGGCAACGCAACATAGAGCAAAGTATTTGCCCGTTGACCGAGAGCAGGATTTACGGATATTCGCGACTGCCGGCTGCGGGAAATCCGAATGAAAAAGCAGGCATTTACATTACTCGAACTGCTGATCGTTGTGGCGATCGTTGCGATTTTGGCCGCAATCGCGTTACCCAATTTCCTCGAGGCGCAGATGCGCGCCAAAATCGCGCGCGTCCACTCCGACATGCGGTCGGTGGCCGTTGCTCTCGAAGCCTATCACACAGACCATCCGGAGTATCCGCCGAGCGCCAATCCGCCGTCGTGGCAACCGCCGACGCAAACCTGGCGTCTGAGCACGCCCGTGGCATATTTGACGGCGATTCCACACGATCCGTTTATCCGAAGCACCCCGCCGGTGATGCTGGGCGGGCCGTTCGGGATTTTTGGCGATTACCTCCACTATGTGGATCAAGCCGTGTTGGATCAATATTGGCTGCTGTTCAGTTACGGCCCTGACGGCGACATGGAGTTTTCGGAATTGCACTATGATCCGACCAACGGGGTGGTCAGCGATGGCGATATCTATCGCAATGGCGCGGTGAAATAGGGACAGTTCGAAAGAAGAACTGCGCAGCCATCGGCGTGCGTCGGATGTCGGGGT
>JADFCW010000175.1 GCA_017161705.1 Candidatus Sumerlaeota bacterium
CAGCACTTCGGTCAATCCTTTGTTGCGATCCACATCGAAATGCTTGTGACAGCTGGGCCGTTTGAGGTCGGCGTCCACCAGAAGCACCCGGTGGCCGCGCTGGGCAAAGGCAATGGCGAGGTTGATGGCCACGGTCGTTTTGCCTTCGCCGGGAAAGGCGCTTGTCACTAAAACGGTCTTCGGGGCGCGGCCGGGAAGGGAATAGAGAATCGAAGTTCGCAGATAGCGGAAGTTTTCGGCGAACGTAGACTTGGGTTTTTCATGTGTGATTAGCTCGACGCACAGGGAATCGCCGCTGCCTTTTCGCGCCGCCGAATAGTGCGGGACAAAGCCCAAAGTGGCCAATTGTGCCACACGCTCCACGTCTTCGGGACTTTTGACCGTTGTGTCCATGTAATCGAGGAAGAAAACCAAACCGACACCGAGGAAAAGGCCGATAAAAGCGGCAACCAAAAGATTGCGTTTTTTGTTCGGATATTTGGGGCCGGCGGGCGGATCAGCCGCTTCGATAATCGAGACATTGCCGGCTTTGAGGCCGGAGGATACGCCGATCTCTTTCCAGCGTTGGAGCAAACTATTATAGAGCTCGCGGTTGACGTCCACTTCGCGTTTCAGGATATTATATTGGATAAACCGCTGCTGCATTTCGGTGATGTTCTTGCGCTGCTGCTCGTAGGATGTTTTGAGAAAATCGCGGTTGCTTCTGGCCTGCTCGTATTCCAACTGAGCGCGTTCCTGGGCGCGGCGGCGTTCCTCGGCGATTTGACTTTCCAGCCGAAGTCGTGCGGCCTCCAGCGATTTGACCTCGCCCATTTCCGGTCCAAGTTGTTGCCGGATTTGATCTAATTTGACCTGAAGGCCGGCATATTCTTCCAACAACCGCTGAACACGCGGGTCGGACGTGAGAAACGCACCGACGCTCGTGGCCGATTGGAAAGACCTCAGCTGAAACTCGCGCTCGAACAAGACGCGTTCGGCTTCGGCCAGTTTCAGGCCGGTTTCTTCCAGTTGGGCAATTTCCGGTTGCTTTGGGGTGCCGTCCTTGCCTTCGGTCATCGGAAGAATATCCTTGCCGCCGGCAAATTTGTAGAGGGCTTCCTCGGACTGTTCGAGCTTTGCCTGCATCTCGTCCAGTTTTTGTTTGAGCCACTCGCGAGCGTAATTATATGAGTCAAATTTTGATTGGTAGTTGTAACGGATATAGGCATCACAGAGGGCATTGACGATGTCGGCGGCAAGCCGCGGGGCCTCGGCAAGAAATTTAACCTCGACAATTTGGGTATCGCGAATAGCCGAGACGGTCAGGTTGTCCACGAACCGGTTGACCCGCGCGCGCATTTTGGCTGCGGCTGCCGTTTCCGGATCGGCTTTTTCCTGGCCGCGGGCGGTGCTGCGAAAAGACTTGAGGTAATCGGCGAAGCCGCTGAATAGGCTCGGAACAGTGCGTGTGCTGGCTGCCTCGGCATCCTCTTCGGCGTAGAGTCCCATTTGTTCGACAACCTGGCGGGCAAGAGTTCGGTTTTGAATAATCTGGCGCTGAGTTTCGATAAAATTGGCGCGGGCGTAATTCGCTTCCCCAACGGCTACGTCGTCGAAACCGAGGATTTTGGGAGTTTCAGGTTCGATACGCAGCTTGGCCACGCCTTCATAAAGAGGCTGGGCACGGAAGCTATACAGCGCCGCCAGACCCATGCAGAAGATAAACACCAGCGCGACCAGCCATCGCCGGCGCCACACCAGCCAGATATAGTCCCACAGGTGGGGGCCGTGTTCTTGAACCGGCTGCTCCGCGGCCAGTTCATAGCCCGGAGGGATCCAGACCATCTGGCCTTCGCTGGGAGCCAGTTCTGCCTTCGTTCGCTTTTGCAAATCCCGTTCGCCCATTGTCGGAGGAGAAGACGGCGCCAGCGGTCCGTCTTATCTCCTTTCTCCTTCTCGTAATCTTTGTGCTTTTTATCCGCCTCCTGCGGTTTCGATCTGGTCCACGACATGGACCAACTCTTCGAGGATCGGCTGAATCTTTTTGTGGTCGCCCTGTTCGAGAGCGGCGCGCAGCTGATCGGCAATCAGCGAGACCTGGTGCGTCATGGAGTGATCGGGCCGTGCGGTCACCAGGCCGTCGGCGCGCTCTAGCATAGCCGACGCCTGCTCCTGAATGGACTCGCCGATCCGCTGGCGCAGCTGGGCGGTTACGCGCTCGCGCGCTTCCTTGACCATGCGAAGTTTTTCCGATTCGCTCAATCGGGTATCCGTTGCTTCGATCACGATTTTCTTTTCGACGCCCGTGGCCAGATCCTCAGCCCGAGCTTCGAGAATGCGGTCGGCGTTCAGACGGAACGTGACCTCGACCCGGGCCACGCCGCGCGGTGCGGGGGTGATCCCCTCGATCCGGAGCATATCGAGGAAGGTATTTTCGGAGGCGATGGGTTCTTCGCCTTCGTAGATGGGGAACGAGATAGCTTCCTGAAAGTCACGGGTGGTCGTGAACACATCCTTGGCCTCGGTGGGATAAGTCGAGTTGCGTTCGATGATGGGGACAAACTGGTCGTTTTCGATGCCGACGCCGAGGGAGAACGGCGTGATGTGGATGATGACCGGTTTGTCCTTGCCGTAGCGGGCGGCCAGCGAGTCCTCGATGGTGCCGTCCAGAGGAGCCAGTACCATGGTTTCGACGGCGGCGCCGAGGGCGACCACTTCTTCGGGCGAGATGTCGCGATGCGGCTGCTTGTTCATGGTTTTCTTCACCAGCTCGCGCACGGCGGGAATCCGTGTGGAACCGCCGACCAGCAGAACGGTATCAATCTGCTCGGGTTTGAGATTGGCGTCTTCGAGCGCGCGGTTCATACACGGGATGGTCTGTTGAATGAGATCCTCGATGAGTTTTTCAAACTGATCGCGTGTCAGCTTGGAGCTCAACGTCAGAGGTCCCTTGTCGCTCATGTGGATGGCTTCGACGACGATCTGGGTTTCCTTGATTTCGGACAACTCCATTTTGGCTTCTTCGGCGGCTTCCTTCAGCCGCTGCATGGCGATGGGGTCGGAGCTGAGGTCCACGCCGTACATTTCTTTGAACTCGGCAATCAGATGCTGGACAATGCGGTTGTCGAAGTCGTCGCCGCCGAGGTGAGTGTTGCCGCTGATGGCTAGAACCTTGAACACGCCGGAGATGACCTCGATGATGGAAACGTCGAAGGTCCCGCCGCCCAAATCATAGACCATGATCGTTTGATCGGCTTTTTTGTCGAGCCCATAGGCCAGAGCAGCGGCCGTGGGCTCGTCAATGATGCGGCGGACGTTGAGGCCGGCGATTTCACCGGCGTCTTTGGTGGCCTGACGCTGGGCATCGGTGAAGTAAGCCGGAACGGTGATAATGGCCTGATCGCATTCCTCGCCGAAGTATTCCTCGGCGTCCTGCTTCAGCTTCTGCAGGATCATGCCGGAGATTTCCTGGGGCGTGTATTCCTTGCCTTCGATCCGCACCCGGTAGTTGCTGCCCATGTGGCGCTTAATGGAAAAAACGGTACGGCCGACATTCATCACCGCGCCGCGTTTGGCTTTCTTGCCAACCAGAACCTCTCCGCTGCGTGCAAAACCCACGACCGACGGTGTGAGTCGCTCGCCCACGGAGTTTGGCACGACAAACGGACCGTTTCGATCCATGACGGCAACGACCGAGTTGGTCGTGCCCAAGTCTATTCCTAGGATTTTGCCCATGGTCGCATCTCCTCGATTCGGCGATACTTCATCCATGAATTGAGGCTGTGATCCAAAGGGCCTCTGGTAGTCCTCCAAAACCAAACCGGCGGGCGCCGGGCTCTGTTCAGAAGAGTTTTTCCACTTTTTCGCATATGGGTTGAGAGCAAACTATCGCCTTTCTGTGAGACGATCAAATAAGTCGTCCAGCCGGCGGCGGACGGGTGCGCTCATCTCGGTGAACTGCAGCCCCAGAGCGGTTCTGTTTTGCGCCAAGTTGTTGGCAGCGCCAATCCACGCGAGACGAGCCGCGAAAGTGCACGATTCATCGCTGTCGGGAAATTCGCACACCACCGTGCAAACTTGACCGGCCTGCTGAAGAAGTCGGACTTCTTCGTCGGGCATCGTGTGAACCAATATGCACGCGCCGTTTTCGCTGAGGTTGGCAATCGTGCCGTTGCGGCAGATGATAAAACTACCCTTATCCGGCAGATGAAAGATAAGCTTGGCGCCCAAGGTCACAAAGAAGCGCGCAGCCTTCCGGTCGCCGGAGCGAATCGTTTGGCCGCATTCCATAATGACAAATGCCTTTTCGCCAAACGCTTCCTTGCTTTTGGGTTTTCCCAGACAGTCCTTTGCCGGGATATTAGGTGGTTTGTATGAGCCTATGGCGGGATGGGCAAGGACTGGGCAGCCGACGGCGCCACCCGCTGAGTCCCGCTCGAGGCCCAGTTACAGAAAAGGAGCGTGCCTAAGGGGAAACTATTGGAAAGGCTTCGCCCCTTGAGATTTTACCCTCCCCCTATCCGAAGGGAAAACCATTCGTCTCTTCTTAGGTCCGACGAGTGGCGGATACCTCATGAGCGGGAGAAAATAAACCCTGATCAGTCCGTGCTTTCGTGGGGTTCTTCCGCTTGTCCTGACATCCGTTTCGGCCAGTATCCGATTATGTTTAAATCTCAACAGTACGGAATATGGGTAATCTGTGGAAAACAGTCAAGAGAAAAATGCAGAGAATTTTCGATTTGCGGTTCATTTTTTTCCTGTTAAACGTCCCGCAACCAAGCCTGTTATTATTTTGCCTATCGGCGTCATTTCCAGGATGGCGGGACTGGACGGTCAGCGGTTTTTTGAGATTGAGATCACTGGCCCCCGACCGCCTGAAGTTCTTTGATCAGAACATGGGTTCGATCTTGCTCTTGGTAAGCCGTGTTCAGACACGCGGCGCTGAACGAGTAAGCGTCCGCTGCAATGGAGCAATTCACCAAGACCCGCGTTGCCATCCATTCGTGTCTCCAGGAATCCCAGGAGATGAGTCGGCGAACACAGACGCCGTCAGCCTCGCGGAAGAAGTAGTCGGTGATCTCGATCGCTTTGGGTCCGGTGTGTGCGGGCATTTTCTTTTCCCGCCGAATTCTGACACAGGGCCAGTCGCCAACTCTCTCTTGAGAGACCAGTTGCCAGCCGACGGGGTCGTTACGATATTCGCGCTCGATGGGCGGAAGGATGATCTGGGGCTTTTTCATCAGAGCGGCGGGATTCAGTTTTGCTTCCCGCACGCGATCCAGGTCATAACGATACACCGGGACGGGGACGTTTTGACTGGTCAGGTAGTAAGAAACCGTTCTCATTATCCGTCCATCGGAAATCTCGATCTGCCTCGATTCCGGGATCTCCCGGTTGTTGGGTACCTTGATCAGAACTTCAGCGCGGATTCGGAAGGGCTTTTCATACCACACCTTCCCCAGCGAAAGACTTTCGGTGTCGCCGTCGGCGGACGACGCAACGCGTTTGCTACCACTGATGCGTCGCGTACAGGCTATGTATTCAAAGTAAAGCGAAGACACCGAATCTATCTTCGCAGATAAATCTGAGATCGTTGCGGCCAGCGAACGGTTCTCCTCAGCGGGAAGAACCGCGCAACCGAGCAAGAGTATGAAACCAGCGACGAGCGAAACTCTGACTTTCATGGTCTGTTTCCTTTAACCTGGCGGTTTTTATATCGCTGCGGGGAGCGGCTTCGGCCTTTCATGGCCAAGCCGAAGAGGGACCGAGCCGTACATCCGCAACCAAAGGATGTCAGCGAAGGCTCGTCCATGCGGATTCGCCCGTCATCGGACGAAAGCCATTTGTTTGCATGTGTTTTGCACGGAGCGAACGGACTGCTCTGCGCTGTGAGCGCTCGGAGCGAGCGCTTCACTGAAGTGGGAAGGTTGCCAGGGAAAAAAGGTCAAGGCTTCGCCTTTTGGACTTCGCCAACCCCTGTCGTAGGGAAATCCATCGGATTTAATACTTCAGCCATCGTTGCGGCGGATACCCATCGAGCAGAAGATCGAGACCCCGATTCGTCCATTCGTGTGGGACTATCTTCCGCTTGTCCAAGACATCCGTTTCATACAGCCCCGCCTATTTTGGGCAAAATCACGTGTAAAAGAGAGATACCAGTTTAGGCCTGTCAAGAAAAAAAAATAAAAAAAAATTGCATTTTCCTCGCCTGCGGGCTTGGGGACTTCTTAATGACCAGCGATTTCGACTTTCTGCAGGACCGCAGCGCGTAACCCCGCATGCAAGCCGGCTTTTTTCGTGTTGAAGCGGCAGGGACAAACAAGATAGACGTATGGATTAATAGGATCCAGCTCCACTCAAAAACCTGTATGGGGAGCAGCATCATGAAGAACCGTTGGGTTTACGGTTGGGTCTGCAGCCTAGCGTTTGCAATCGCGCTAGCCACAATTTGCAGGGAAGCCTGCGGACTTACACTCGTGGAAAATGGCGAGCCAAAGGCCGTGCTGGTTTTGTCCAAAGACGCCTTTGCCTTTCAAGGCGATGAAGGCAGGAAAAAGGCGCGGAAGAAACCGGCCGCGGATCCGGTTGCCGAGGAGCAACAAGCCGCCAAAGAGATTCAGTCCTACGTGCAGAAAATTTCCGGCGCAACGCTCGACATCGTGGCTGCAGGAAGCGATCTCAGGAGCCTTCGGCCTGTCTTCATCGGCGGCGCAGCCGACGCGAAGCTGCTCGATGGCGTCCGGGCAAAAAGTGCGGATCCCGCCGCTTTTGCACTGGTCGTGACCGCCGGCTCCGCTTCCGTTCGCGGCCTTTCGCCGGAGGGAACCTTCAACGGCGCCTGCGAGTTGCTCGAGCAACTCGGCGTCCGGTGGTTCTGGCCGGGCGAACTCGGCACGGTCATTCCGTCGGCAAAAACTGTCGTGCTCAAGGAGCAAGCCATGGTGCAGGCGCCGTCATTTTCATCGCGGTATCTTCAGGGCGTCGAGCCGGAGTGGGAGCGCCGACTCCGCGCAGGCGGCATGCGATTTCCGTCTGCGCACGGCATTCATTTGGGCGAGCGGCCGGAGGTATTGTTTCAGAAGCATCCCGAGTATTTTGCTTTGCGCGACGGCAAGCGCTCGACCCGCCAGTTGTGCATCTCGAATCCGGACGTACTGGCGCTCGCAATCCAAAGCACGAAGCAGTTTTTCCGCGACAATCCCGACGCCGAGATCATCGGCATGGGCGCCAACGACGGCCGCGGCTTCTGCGAGTGCGACCGCTGCAAGGCGCTCGACGGCGGCGACTACGACCCCTTCGGCCACTGCGATTCAATGACCGACCGCTATGTATGGTTTTTTAACAAGGTGCTCGAAGGCATCCGCGATGAATTTCCCACCAAGCGCGTCGGCTTCTACGCGTATGCGGCATATAACCGTCCGCCGGTGAAGGTGAAGCCGAACCCGAAAATCGTCCCGGCGGTTGCCATGATCACGCTTTGCCGCATGCACGGCATGAACAACCCGGTCTGCCCCGAAAAGGGCTATGAGAAATGGATCATCGAACAGTGGGGAAAGATCGTCCCGCAGGTCTATTACCGCGGTTATTGGTTCAACCTCGCCGATCCTGGCCTGCCCTTCTTCATGTTACGGCGTATTGCGGAGGAAGTGCCGCTCGGCAAGCAGCTGAACATTGCCGGCTGGCGAACGGAGTGCGCGACCAACTGGGCCGGCAATTCGCCTTCGCTTTATCTCGCGCTCAAACTGATGTGGGATCACACAACCGACGTCGAGGCGCTGCTGGCGGACTTTTGCCAGAAGAGTTTCGGCCCGGCCGCCGCGCCGATGCGCCAATACATTGACCTGATGGACAAGACGGTCAGCGACGCCGACTATCACACCGGCTCGATCTGGGACATGGCGCTCGTGTATAATGCATCGGTTCGCAGCCGTGCGCGTGTCTTGCTCGACGAGGCGCTCCGGAGTGCTCCGGCCGACAGTGTTTTCGCTGCACGAGTGGGCGTTTTCATGAAGTCGTTCGAGTTTCTCGAAGGCTTCATTGACGTTATGGAAGGCCGTGCGGTTCACGATTATGCAAGGGCCAGGCGCGGGCTGGACCAGATGGTAGCCGTCCGCGAAACGCTGTCGGCCGCAACGCCTTCGCTGATTGCCAAGAAAGCCGAAGAGTATATGAACCGCTACATTACGGATACCGTGCTCCAAGGCTATGCGCGCACAACCGGCGGGAATACAATGATCGCCGGTCTCCGCGACGAATGGCTCTTCCAGATCGATCCGGAGCGGGTCGGCGAGGCGCTCGGCTGGTGGGACCCCAAGGTCACCGGTGGCAATTGGCAAAAAATAAAAACATCGAGCCAAAGCTGGTCTGACCAGGGGCTGCGCTACTACAAGGGACTGGCGTGGTACCGCCAAACTGTCCCCATACCCGCCGAGGCCGCCGGCCGACGCGTTTTCCTCTGGTTCGGCGCGATTGACGAGGCCGCCAAGGTATGGGTCAACGGCAAACCGATCGGCATCAGTCCAAGGTCGGCCTTCAAGCCGTTCGAACTCGACGCGAGCGAGGCCGTCGAGGCAGGCAAGCCCAACGTCGTTGTCGTTTGTGTCGCCAACCAGACGCTGAACGAACTGGGCACGGGGGGCATCCTGGGGCCGGTGATGTTCTATCTGCCGGCTGCCGGCAAGGGCGCGAAACTCGAAAACGCAAGACCGCTAGGCACGGTTTTCCCCGAATACTGAGTGCGCGGAGCGCGGGCAGCCTCAGGGGCGGAAGAAGCCACGGGTGTTCTGCCGGAGGCGGAAGCGAACAGGGATCCCGCAGGCGCCGAGGAGATCAGCCGGCGTAGCTGAGTTTGTGTTTGTAGAAAAGATCGGAATAGCGGTTGCAGATTTCGTTGATTTCGACTTCGGCGCGCTCGGCCGCGGGCATATCGTTTTGAGTCAGGGCGATGTCCAGTTTCATCATGCAGCGTTTGAGTTGCGCCAGGTCGGTTTCCTCCAGTTTGCCCTGATAGCGCTGGACAAAATCAGCGAACATGGCGAGGTCGCGATGGAAGCGCATTTTAATGCGGGTTTCGCGGATGAAGCGGCGGTCTTCCTCGGCTTTTTCCTCGGCGTCGCGCACCGCTTTTTCAGGATCGCCCTCGATGGTCTGGAGATAGCTTTCGATGTTGACCGATTGGCTGACGCCCGAAGTCAAGTCCAGGGCGGAAACGCTGAGAATGCCGTTGGCATCAATCGAAAAGGTAACTTCGATCACGGGGATTTCCCGCGGTGCCGGCGGTATGCCCGTGAGGCGAAAATGGGCAAGCGTGCGGTTTTCGCGCGCGATCCGGCGTTCGCCCTGAAGGACGTGAATCCACACGGATTGCTGGTTGTCCACAACGGTCGTGAAACGCTTTTTGGCGACGGTCGGAATGCTGGCGTTGCGGTTAATCAGAGGCGAGAAGATGCCGCCTTCGGTTTCAATTCCCAGAGACAAGGGGATGACGTCGAGCAGGAGCACTTCCTGCAGGTTGCCGGTCATGATGCCGGCCTGAATGGCGGCGCCCAAGGCGACGGCTTCGTCGGGATTGACGCTGCTGGCGGGGTCGCGGCCGAACAGTTCGCGGACCACGCTGCGGACGGCGGGGATGCGGGTCGAGCCGCCGACCAATAGAACCGTCGAGATATCTTCGGGCTGGAGACGGGCGTCGCTGAGAGCTTGGCGGCATGGCGTTTTAAGCCGTTCGAGCAAGGGGGCAATCAACGTCTCAAATTCCTGTCGGGTGAGCACGCGCGAGTAGTGCTTGGGGCCCGAAGCATCGGCGACAATAAAGGGGAGATTGATGGCGGTGGATTCGAGCGTGGACAGTTCGCACTTGATGCGCTCAGCCATCTCCATGACGCGCTGGACAGCCGATAGGTCGTTGTTGATGTCAATGCCGGTTTGCTCGCCGATTTCCGTTCGGATGAAATCGAATAGAGCGCGGTCAATGTCGTCGCCGCCGAGGGCGGTATCGCCGCAAGTCGAGCGGACCTCGATGACGTCTTTTTCAAGATCGAGAATCGAGATGTCGAATGTGCCGCCGCCGAAGTCAAAGACCGCGACATGTTCGGACTCGCCGCGGCCAAGCCCGTAGGCCAGAGCAGCGGCGGTGGGTTCGTTGATAATGCGAAGGACTTCGAGACCCGCCATTTCGCCGGCTTTCTTGGTGGCCTGACGCTGACTGTCGTTGAAATAGGCGGGGACGGTGACAACAGCCTGGGTAACCTCTTCGTCGAGAAACGTTTCGGCACTGGCGCGCATTTTTTTCAGGATCTCGGCCGAGATTTCTTCCGGCGAACGGATGATGTCGCCGATTTTCACCCGCACCTGATCTTGCTCGTTGGGCACCAATAAATAAGGGAACCGCGATTGCTGGGAGGCCACTTCGGAGTAACGCCGTCCCATGAGGCGTTTGATGGAGCGGACGGTTTCG
>JADFCW010000176.1 GCA_017161705.1 Candidatus Sumerlaeota bacterium
AATGACCTGCTGATTGCTTTCAAAAAGGACCACCGAAGGGGTGGTTTTGTTGCCCTCGGCATTGGGGATGACCTCGGGTTTGTCGCCGCGCAGGATGGCCACGACGGAGTTGGTTGTGCCCAGATCAATGCCGACAATGGGAAGAGCCATGCGTCAGCGCCTCTTGATGAACCGAAGGAGTTTATCCAGCAGGGATTGGTTGGCCGAGGCGCCAAGGGCGGCCAATCGTTCCAAAGCCTTGGCGTTTGTAGGATCCCACTTGAGGATTTCCTGATAGGTGGCAACGGCCTTGGATTTGCTGCCGACCGTTTCGTAGATTTCGCCGCGGACGAGCCGGTGGTCGACATTATAGGGGTCCAGTTCGATGGCGCGCTGGACGGCGGTATCGGCTCGGTTCAAGCTCTTGTGAGCACGCAACAGGGCAAGGGCCAGCCGCGCATGGTAAATTGCCTGAGAGTCATCGTTCTTGATGGCGGCCTCGAAGAATTCGCAGGCGCGGGCATAGTCGCCGGCATTGAACAGTTGCTGGCCGCGGGCAAAGGCGCGCTGCGCAATAGCCGCCCGTTCGCGCATATTGATAGGACGGGCTGCGGGACTGGTTGCCGCTCCGGCGGTCGCGGCCGGTGCGGTGGAGCTAGATGCGGCTTCGCCCGCTTCCGCACGGCGCTGGTCTTCCTTGCGCAACCGGGCATCATATTCCGCCCGTTTGTCTTTGTCTTTGAGGATATTGTAGGCTGTTGTAATCAGGGAGAATTCTTCCTGAAGTTGCTTGACCTGCTCGGGCGTGCTGCCTTTGTCCGGATGTCGCTCGCGGGCCAGGCGGTGATAGGCGCGCTTGATATCTTTTTCCGAGGCGTCGCGCGGAATCTCCAGAATCCGATAATAGTCGTGTTCCATGCGAGACAACCCATTCGACGTAACAAGAGCCGCTTTTGGCAAGTCGTGCTCCGTTGGGATACTTGAAGTAGAAGAACCCGCTGGAGAAAGTCAATGCCTTTTCTCAACGTTCCGGCAGCGCCGCGGCGGGGGGATGAACCGGGGTGGAAAACTATTGCGCAAAGCCGCGGTTATGCGTACGCTGATGGACAGGTTGAACGGCTGGTGCTCCGACATGATCGGAAAACCGCAAAACCCTTCTCTGGAAAGGACAAGACCCATGACACACGAACTCACACGCCGGGAAATGCTAGCGCGCTCGGTCGCCGCGCTTTCCATTCCGCTCCTGCCGGCAAAGGCCCCCGCAGTGCGCGAAGTGCCTGACCGCTCAGGGACGGCGCCGACTAGTCCGGTCTCCATTCAACGCTGCGAGACCTACGAACCAAAGTTGGTTCGCGAGAAACTGGACGCGGCGCTCGACCAGATCGGCGGTCTTACGAAACTTGTCGAGAACAAAACCGTGACAGTCAAACTGAACATGACGGGGCCGATTCGCGAAATGCTCGGTCATCCGGCCCACGAAACGTATCATGTGCACCCCAACGTTGTGGCGGCTTTTTGCGCGGCCTGCCATGACGCCGGCGCTCGGCGGATTGTGCTGGTCGAGGCTTGGTATGACAATACGCCGGTCGAGGAGCTGCTGAGCAAGGGCGGCTGGGACGTGGCCGGCATCAAGTCGGCGGGCGGCCAGAAAGTGATGTTCGAAAACACGCGCAATCGGGGCAGTTGGCCGGACTACGCGCGGGTGAAGGTGCCATGGGGCGGCTATTTGTTTCCTGCCTTCGATTTGAACCAATGGTATGTCAAGACCGACGTGTTTGTCTCGTTGGCGAAGATCAAGAACCATGCAACGGCGGGCGTGACGATGTCGCTAAAGAACCTTTTCGGCATCACGCCGACGGCGCTATACGGCAACGACGCACCGAACGAAAAATGCACGACGGCGCGCGTGGACTTGATTCACCTGGCCAAGCGCAAAGTGCCCGAGGGAGTTCCGGCGGAAGTGGACCATGGGCTGCCGGCCGATCCGTTTCTGCGGGTGCCGGCGTGTGTGGCTGACTGTTGCGGCGCGCGGCCAATTGACCTGGCCGTCATCGAAGGAGTTAAAACCATCAAGGGCGGCGAAGGTTTCTGGAACAAAGGATGCGAATACATCGAGCCCAAACTCCTGATGGTCGGTCGCAATGGGGTGACGGCCGATGCCGTGTGCACGGCGGTGATGGGCTACGATCCGCAGGCGCCCGACAAGCAGTCGCCGTTTCCCGGCACGAACCACCTGCGGCTGTGTGCACAGGCGGGATTGGGCACGATTGACCTCAAACAGATCGAGGTGCTGGGGCTTTCCATCGAGCAGGCCAAGTTCCCGTTTGGCCCCTTGCCCGTGGCGGCGGTGCGGCGCGGCGAAACGGCGGGCTTGGCCTATGGCGGCCCGGCCTGCTGCCCGTCGCTTTACGGCCGGTTTGCGGTGTAGCCAGCCGGACGGTCTGCTCTACTTATTGCCTTTAGTGTGGCGCCCGTGCGCTACTTTACCTTATTCTTGGAGTGCGGCAGCCATGCTGCCGCTTTTTCTCGCGACACACTTGAAGCAGCCAAACGTGGCGTAGGGAAAAAAGGCAAGGCGAAACAATCAGGGAATGGGCGGCGTTGGGCGGGAGGGATGGGTGATTGAAGCAAAGCGGCAGCATGGCTGCCGCAGTCCAAAGGGGTTTGATCTA
>JADFCW010000177.1 GCA_017161705.1 Candidatus Sumerlaeota bacterium
TTCCAATGACCTCCTCCCGATTTTTGGAGATGTACCTTCCTGAGAGTGCGCTCCAGTATTTTTCTTGACTTTGGGGCAAGGCCTTTTAGACCAAAAACCTGTGGCTGTCCAAGGTACAAGCCACTGTCATGTCAACACCATTCAACGAAAGGAGTTTCGCATATGAAACGGGGGTATAGGTTTGTCGGTTGGATTGTCGGCTTTGTGACGCTTGCGGCACTGCCGGCTCTGGGGCAAAAGCAGGACTACGCCAAGTCGGTGCCGGCGGAATATCGCGTGGGCGGTTTTGCCCTCGGCTGTCAGGCGTATTCGTTCAACCGCTTTACGTTTGTCGAGGCGGTGGACAAAACGCGCGAGACCGGTTGCCGCGTCATGGAGATGTATCCGGGCCAGAAATTCAGCCCCGACAATCCGGCTGTTCTCAATTGGGATTCGCCGCCGGAGCTGATCGAAGCCGCGAAAAAGAAACTCGACGAGGCCGGCGTAAAACTCGTGGCCATCGGCTCGATCGGCGGCATCGGCAAGAGCGAGGCCGAAACGCGCAAGGTCTTCGAGTTTGCCAAAAAGATGGGCATCCTGACCATCGCCGGCGAACCGGTCGAGGGTTCGTTCGAGATGATTGACAAACTCTGCAACGAATACGGTATTCCGTTCGCCATCCACAACCATCCCAAGCGAGAGAACGATCCCAACTACAAATACTGGAATCCCGACTATATTCTGGAATGCTGCAAGGGGCGCAGTCCCATGATTGGCGCCTGCGCGGATACGGGCCACTGGATGCGTTCCGGCCTCAAGCCCGTCGAGTGTCTCAAAAAGCTCGAAGGTCATATCATCAGCATGCACATCAAGGACCTCAACGAGTTTGGCCCCAAGGCCCACGACGTGCCTTTCGGAACCGGTCAGGCGGATATGAAGGGGATTCTCGACGAACTGCGCCGTCAGAAGTTCGACGGTGTGATGTCCATGGAGTATGAGTATAACTGGGACAACAACGTGCCGGAGATGAAGATGTGCGTGGAGTTTGTGCGCGCTTATGGCACAAGCGCTGCCGCTCCGGCGGGCGAAAAAACCGCGAAGAAGGACGCCAAACCTGCCGCCGGCGCCAAAAAGAGCGCGGCGAAACGGACTGGCGCCAAGAAAAAAGCCGCGCCGTAAAGACGGCCCCGGCGCCAAAGGAGGGGGTCAATTTACGCTTTTCGATTCGCCCTCTCCGATCCGCCTTTCTCCCACGCAATACCCCACGGCGAATGCAATCAAGGCGCCGATGGGGTAATGCCACGGCCAGACCAGAATGGGCTGGGCGGCGGGCACTCTGCGGCCAACGGTCAGTTGAACGAAAACAATCATCGCTGCGACAGCCGCGACGAGAGCGGCTTTATCCCACTGCCGCCGGAATCGGACGAACGCCGTTGCGACCAGCACCGCGGCCGCCGTCGGCACAACCCACAGCGCCGCGCCTGCATGGTGCTCGAGCGCAAACACACTCAGCATTGCCAGAGGGATTCCCCATACCAGCCCCAGGTCATTTCGCTGCGTCGGCAAAAAGGCCAGCAGAAACGTCCCCAGCAATGGGCCGTAGGTGTAAGCCGTGACCGCCAGAGCAAATTGAATCAGGTCGCCATACCGGTTCTTCAGCGTCTCGCAGGCAAGAGCGAACAATACCAGCGTCACGCCCCAGAATACGACCAAGACGCGCGAAGCCAGAACTTCTTTTCCGGGCGCAACGAGCCGGCGGGTCAGCGCAAGGGGCATATTGGAGAGCGTCGTTTGCGCCAGTGCGGCCAGCACTGAGTCAATGGTCGAGATGGCGGCCGCAAACACAGCCGCCATGACCAGGCCCGAAATCCCCCTCGGCAACACATCCACGATGAACACGGCGAAAATCTGGTCGGCCCGATCGGCCACCACCACTTGCTCGGCCGGCGTCAGCGGATGATGCCGGTAGTACACATACAGACCGGCGCCGATCACCAAAAGCGCCAGAACGATCAGTTGCGAGGCGCTCGAAGCGATGATAGCCTTGCGCGCCTCGCCAGCATTTCGGCAGGTGAACATCCGCTGGGCATTCAACTGGTCGGTGCCGTGCGAGGCCAGAGTCAGCCAGACGGTCGCCAACAACCCGCACCAAAGCGTGTAGGCTTTTTGCGGATCGAGGGCCGTGTCAATCAGGCGCAGTTTGCCCGCCTCGGCGCTTTCGCGAAAGACCTGGGGCAATCCGCCCTCGAGTGAAAAAGAGATGAACGTCAGGGTCAATCCTGCGCCAACCCCAAACAAGATAAATTGGATGAAGTCTGTCCAGATAACCGTCCGGATGCCGCCCAGCCACGTCCACAAGACGGCGAAAACCATCATGAGAACAATGGACATGCGGATATCCTGGCCGGTGACGACTTGAAAGGCCAGGGCGGCGATATAAACGCGTACGCCCTGTCCGAGCACCGCACCGACCATAAACAGAAGGGTGGTCATTTTGCGAACGCGCGGGCCCAGCCGGTTGCCCATGTATTCATAGGGCGAATAGATTTCGCGCTCGTAGAAGGCAGGCACGAAGAAGACCCCAATCAGAATTCGCGCGAGAATGGTGCCGATGGCCAGTTGGAAGTATGTGAAATTGCCTCCGGCTTTGAACACCATGGCGGGGACGATCAGGAACGTTGCCGTGCTGAGCTCGGTGGCGATGATCGAGCCCCAGACGGCGATCCAGGGCAATTTGCGGCCGCCGAGGAAGAAGTCGCGAAGAGTGGCGGGCCGGCCGGCAAGCGCCGCGCCAAGAACAGTCGTAAAGATCAGGTAGGCCGCCACGACCGCCCAGTCGAGAAATGTGAAGCGGCGCGAAATCTCAGCCAGCGCCTCGGCCAGGGTCGGCGGGGATGAGGGATTGGCGATTGCGGAGTGCGAAGTGGAAACGGATGTGCTTGCCGAAGCAATGGCTAAGGGCGCGGCGGGCGTGGTCGAACTGTCCGCAGCGGCGGCCGCCGCGAGGCGCATTGCCCATCCTGCGGCGAAGAAAGTGACCAATAAGTATTTGGTTTTGGTTTTAGCAGCCACCACCGGACGGGTACGACCTTAAGCCTGCAACGTTGTAAGTATTCTTCCCGCGTCCACGGAAAGATAAAGAGCGGGCCGCGATGCATGCCTTTTAGTCAAACGAAAGAAACGAACCCCTCCTTCATCGCAACCGCGTCTTTACGCCTTCTCGGACACATCCACCCACTCGATGCCTGCCTTCTTCAGCGCGTAGCCGACTTCTTTCCGATAGTCGCCGTAGCACATCATCCAGTGGAAACCGACCATGTATTCGAGCAGTTTTTTCCTATCGCCTTCAATGGTCACATCCACCTGATCGCGGCAGATGTGCATGAACGGTGTTTTCAACGTTTTGCCCGTGAACCCCAGCCACCGCTTGAAATTGAAGTCGGGGTCAATCATGGTGACGCGTTCGCCGACTTCCATATCCACTTTTGGCGCCGCGCCATAGTCCGACTCGAAGTGCGTCATGATGCGGACGCGGTCGAAATGGCGGCCGTCGAGTTTGCGCGGCCCCGTGCAATGGGCAACCGTCACGATGCCGTCGTGCGGATAGGTCGGATCGTTGAGGAACACGGGCAGCCCGGAGATATGATGCAGCAGGACGCCCGAAGGAATCACGACAAAATCCGACTCGCAAAATGCCATATACCCTTCGTCGTTGAGCAGCATCAGAGGCAGACAGGCCGTCGTTTCCGAAATCGGCATGATCGTGCCCATGCAATGATGCACTGTGATGGCGTTGGTTTGATGCTGGGCCATCAGGTCCTTGAAGATATTGGTCAGCAGAAAGGCATTGACGACAAACTTGCGGTCGGTTTCGAGCTTGACCCCCCTCTGAGCCAGCAGCGTTTTGGCCTGAGCCTCGGCCAGGGCGGTACGCTTCGAGTCGGCGCGCGCCGCTTTGATCCGTTCGCCCAGTTCCGGATAGCCGACTGGAATCAGTTCCATGTGCCATTTTTCGCGCGTCAGTTGCGGGGCTTTCCGGCCGCCCGCGCCCCAACCGCCCGCATCGCCGATGCAAACAATCTTCTGGCCCATGGCGTTTTTCAGACCGTGGAGCGCCCGTAAGCGCCAGAGAACGGCGTCGAAATTGTCCACCACGACATCGTGGGGGTCCATGCCCGGCTGTCCGTATTCGTCCACTGTCTTGCGGAGGAACCGCGGGTGGGCAATTTCATACCAAAGATACACGGGACCGGAAAGATGGCGCACGAACATGATGGCGGGTCGAGCCGGATCGCACAGCGCTTCGAGCGTATCTACCCCGGCGCCGGAGGCGCAGAGCAATAGAACATCGTAGGATTCGGCGCGAACGGCCGCCGCTTCTGTTTTGTTGGCCACGGTGGTGATCGGCAAGATTTTCGGATTGAACTCGGCCTTCTTCTGGAGGGCCGCCAGCTGGTCGGTCAGCGTTCGGGCCTCTTTGTCCACATCCTCGCGGGTCATTATGCCGCCCCAGTTGCGCCAGCTGGTTTGCGGGCGGCGTTTGTTGATGTCATACGTCAGGACGGGCTTGACCACCAGTTGTTTTTTGGGCAGAAGCACATGTCCCGAACTCAGTTCTGTGCCTCGTCCCGAAGGGGGACGGAGCGCCCATGTGCCGATGGCCGCCGTTCCTAATCCCATAAAAAACGAACGGCGGCTCACCCCGCCTTCACCCGACCATTGCAAGCCGGGAATGCGCGGCACCGTATGGCCGCAGCAGCCGCCGCCGAATGCTTTCTCAAATCGGTTGTCTCCAGCCATGGAAATTGTCCCCCCGTTCAGATTCGATGGGCGATAGCCAACGCCTGATCGTTCCAAACCGAGCATAGGTTATGGGGTTTCCGAAAATCAAGCGCCGTTTTGCGCCATGGCAGCGGACTGTTGCACGACTTTCCATTTGAACTGAGATCCTGCATACGACAACGTCGCCCTTGCGTCAGCGGCGGCAAGAGGCGTCACTCTTCGGCCGCCAGGGAAGACCATGGGTCCACACACACGAATTCTGATTCTGCTCATTCCGGCGATGGTTGTGCCGGCAGCGGGATCTTTGTTTTACTTCGTGTTATTTCCGGGGACTTCAGGGGGGCACATGGTTTATGCCGCAACGAAGGTGTTCACTCTGGTCTGGCCGATAGCGGCCTATGTGGTTTTCGAGGGCCGGTCTCTTACATTTCAGAGATTTGATCTTGCAAAACATGTTCGTGCCGTTCCGGCGGGCATGGGTTTTGGCCTGCTGATTGCCGCAGTCATGCTGTTTCTTTACGCGGCAACGCCGATGGGCGATCAGGTGCGACTGTATGGGGATTCCATTCGCAGCCGCATTGCCGGCTGGGGCCTTGGAACTCCGGCGCGCTACGCGATATTCGGTTTCTTCCTTGCCTTTGTTCATTCGCTTTTGGAGGAATACTACTGGCGATGGTATGTATTCGGGCGACTGAACCAAATTGCGCATCCGGCGGCTGCGTATGGTTTGGCCGGTCTCGCTTTTGCCGCGCATCATTACATCGTGCTGGCTTGCTACTTCCCGTTGGGGATGACTGTGCTGTTCGGCACTTTCGTTGGCGGCGCGGGAGTGTTCTGGTCTCGGCTCTATTGCGTCCAGCAAAGTCTGGTCGGGGCATGGATTTCTCATGCGTGGGCCGATGCAGCCATTCTGTATGTCGGCTATCGGTTGGCGTTTGGATAATAGACCTTGGCGCAAAGGCTAATAGCCCTTTCCCATGTCTGATTCGATTGCATCCTCCGAAAAAGCCTACCGCAAGGTCGTAACGGCTTGGGCGTTGTATGACTGGGCCAACTCGGCGTTTGCCACCACGGTGGTTGCGGCGGTTTTTCCCATCTTCTATCGCAACGTAGCCGCCGCCCATCTGGCCCCGGTCACGGCCAGCAGCTACTTCGGCTATACCAACTCGATAGCGATGCTGCTGGTAGCTGTGCTGGCGCCGATTTTGGGAGCGATCGCGGACTATAGCGGCTGGCGGAAACGTTTCCTGGGAGTGTTTGCCTTTGCGGGCATTCTGTTTACGGTGGCGATGGTTTTTTTGCGGACGGGCGACTGGCTGCTGGCATCGTGCCTGTTTATCGGCGGGAATGTGGGGTGGGCCGGCGCCAATATCTTTTATGACTCCCTTCTGCCGCATGTGGCGCGAGCCGAAGACCTCGACCGCGTGTCGACGCGCGGCTATGCGCTGGGCTACCTGGGTGGAGGGCTGCTCCTTGCGCTTAATCTGGTGATGATCAAGCCCAACCTTGTCGGGATGGAAAGGTTTCCTGGTATTCCAAACGCCGACTGGGCGGTTCGGTTGTCATTTGTCAGCGTAGCTGTTTGGTGGGCTGTTTTTTCGATCCCGCTGTTCCGGCGGGTGAGCGAGCCGCCGGCTGCAGGATCGGCGCACGAAAAGCAGAACCCCGTACGCGCCGGCTTTCAGCGCATTCGACGTACGTTTCGGGACATCCGCCGATACCGCGACCTGTTCACGTTCCTGCTGGCCTTTTGGCTTTACAACGACGGGATTGGCACGATCATCCACATGGCGGCAATCTTCGGCAAGGAGATCGGCATCAGCGACGGACATCTCATCGGGGCGCTGTTGATGACGCAATTTGCCGGGATTCCGTTTGCGATTGCATTTGGGCGTCTGGCGGGTCGGCTGGGGACTAAGCGTTCCATCATGCTGGCGCTGGGCGGCTATACACTGATTGCCATTGGCGGGTTTTTCATGCAGAATGCGCTGCACTTCTGGCTTCTGGCACTGGGCGTGGCGACGGTGCAGGGCGGCGCACAGGCGCTGAGCCGTTCGCTCTACGGAAGCATGACGCCGAAAGCCAAGACCAGCGAGTTCTTTGGGTTTTATGACGTGAGTTCAAAATTTGCAGGGATTCTCGGCCCGATGATTTTTGCCGTCGTCGGGCAGACGACCGGCTCCAGCCGTCTGAGCATTCTCGCGCTGATCGTGTTCTTTGTTGGCGGCGCGCTGCTGCTTTTGGGCGTCAACGAGAATGAGGGAATCCGCGTTGCGCGCGACGAGGACATGGCGGCCTCGCCGCGGTCTCTTTGAGGGCGGCGGAAGGCGAAGCCCGCGACAGATTACGCGGCGGCAGGGATGCGGCCGCTGCGCTGCGTTTTCCTTTTGGGGCTTTTCCTCCCCACATAAAATGGGGAGAGTGCACTGAGTCCTTTTCTTTGCTTGCCCCTGGGACGGGGGCAAGGTAGAGGATATTTTGTTTTGGCGACGCTCAGGAGGATGTCGCTGGTGTTGCACTTCAGTTCGCGGCGCGGTTTTACCCTCATTGAACTGCTCATTGTAGTTGCCATTATTGCCATTCTTGCTGCCATCGCCATCCCAAATTTTCTCGAAGCCCAGGTGCGGTCGAAAGTCGCGCGCGTGCGCATGGAAATGCGCTCGCTGGCCGTTGCGCTCGAAGCCTACCGCAGCGATCAGCCGGGTTATCCGCCGCTGTTTCTTTCGCCGACGATTCGCGTGCAGCCGACCAGCGCGCGTCTGCGGCCGCTGACCACCCCTATTGCTTACATTACCAGTGTTCCGCTCGATGTCTTCGGACTCGCCAAGGGCAACACCGACCCCAACTACGACGGCTTTGACTACGCCGATGAGGAGTCAGGCAAGCGGTATTTCACGCCTCCTAACGACTACCAGTGGACGTACGGCCATGCGTGGATCATGAACAGTCTGGGGCCGGACATCATCAATCAATTTCGCTCGGATCGCGGGCGTTATTGGTTTTTTTATCCCGATATGCTGTATGACCCTACCAACGGGACGGTCAGCTACGGCGACATTGTGCGGGCCGGACCGCGCGGCGAGTATTATCAGGAATACTATGTGCCACTCGATTGACACCGCGGCATCCCTTTTCCGAAACAGGCGACTCCGCACCCGGGCTTTTCGCAACAACCTTTCGCCCATAATTCTGTTGATCTTGCCGAAACGATTCGTTCAGTCGTCTGAAGACAGGCCGAGATGGCGTCGTATCTTTTGCGGCCAGCAAAACCTCACATTGCGTGCAGGAGGGAATCCATGAGAAGCGATCAGGTTAGACTTGGGGTCACAGTCCTTGCACTCTATTCAATGCTCCTCGCCATGAGCGCGCCGCTATCTTCGGCGTCTCAATCCTGGAAACCTGCCACCGGGCCCTTGATGACGCGCTGGGCCGGGGATGTCTCGCCCGAAAATGCCCTCCCTGAGTATCCTCGCCCGCAGATGGTCCGCAAGCAGTGGAAGAACCTCAACGGGCTTTGGGATTACGCGATTGTGGGGCGCGCCGAGTCCGCGCCCGCCCAATACGACGGCAAGATTCTCGTTCCCTATCCGCTGGAATCGGCGCTGTCGGGCGTCATGAGGCGGCTCGACGACCAGAGCCGTCTGTGGTATCGCCGGACGTTCGAGATTCCGGCCGCATGGGCGGGCCAGCGTGTGCTGCTCCATTTCGGCGCTGTGGACTGGGAGACAACCGTGTATGTGAACGGCAAAGAAGTGGGTTCCCATCGCGGCGGCTATGATGCGTTCACGTTCGACATCACCGACGCTCTGAAACCGTCCGGCGAACAGGAGCTGGTCGTGGCCGTGTGGGATCCTACCGACAAGGGGGGCCAGCCGCGCGGCAAACAGGTCATGGCTCCCAAAGGGATATGGTATACGCCGACCTCGGGCATTTGGCAGACCGTGTGGATCGAGCCGGTACCGCAGACCAGCATTGCGGGGCTTAAAATGGTGCCGGATGTGGACAGCGGCAGACTGCGGCTAACGGTCGAGGGACGGGGCACAGACACCGACGGCTGCGAGATCGAGGCGGTTGCCCTGAGCGAAGGTAGAGAGATTGCGCGCGCGACTGGCAAAGCGGGAAGCGAGATTTCGCTGGCGATTTCCAGGCCCCGCCTCTGGTCGCCCGATTCGCCTTTTCTATATGATCTCAAAGTCGCGATGAAAAAAGGCGGACAGAATGTGGACGCGGTGGACAGCTATTTCGGCATGCGCAAGATCGCCGTCGCCAAAGACGACAAAGGCATAAACCGCCTGATGCTCAACGGTAAGTTTGTTTTCCAGATCGGGCCGCTCGATCAAGGTTTCTGGCCCGACGGCCTCTACACGGCGCCAACGGACGAGGCGCTGCGCTACGACATCGAGATGACCAAGAAGTTCGGCATGAACATGGCCCGCAAGCACGTCAAAATCGAACCCGAGCGCTGGTATTACTGGTGCGACAAACTGGGGTTGCTGGTCTGGCAGGACATGCCAAGCACGGGCAAGAAAAACGAGCAGGATAAAAAGCAATTTGAAACTGAACTGAAGGCGATGATCGAAACGCACTACAATCATCCCAGTATTATCCTGTGGGTGGTTTTCAATGAGGGCTGGGGGCAATATGACACCGAGCGACTGACAGCGTGGGTCAAGGAAATGGACCCCTCGCGGCTGGTCAACAACGCCAGCGGTTGGACTGACATGAAGTGCGGCGACGTGATTGACATGCACAAGTATCCGGGACCGGGATCGCCCGATCCAGAACCGACGCGGGCCGCCGTTCTCGGCGAGTTTGGCGGCCTGGGCCTTGCCGTGGAGGGCCACACATGGACCACAGAATGGTGGGGCTATCGCGGAATGGCCGATAAAGATGCTCTTACGCGGCAGTATGTCAGGCTTCTGGGCAAAGTCTGGGGGCTGAAGGACTCGCCCGGTCTCAGCGCTGCGGTCTATACGCAAACCACCGACGTCGAGATCGAATGCAACGGCCTGATGACGTATGACCGCGCGCTGGTGAAGCCGGACCTCGAAAAGATCGCGGCGGCCAACCGCGGCGAAATCCCGCCCGAACCGCAACCGCGCGTGGTGGTTCCCTGTGCGCTCGACGACCGCGTGTTCTGGCGCTTCACGCTCGATAAGCCCGCCGAGGATTGGTTCAAGCCGGAGTTCGACGATTCGGCCTGGAAAGAAGCCCGCGCCGGATTCGGCACAAAAGAAACGCCCGGCGCGGTTGTGCGCACGGAATGGAAAACGCCGGATATCTGGCTGCGGCGCGAGTTCACACTGGCCGAGCCGCTGCCGAAGGTTATCGTGCTCCAAATGCACCATGACGAGGATGTCGAGGTTTATATCAACGGCGCGTTGGCCTACAAAGCCGGCGGCTATACAACCGACTACGACTTGTTCGAGTTGACGCGCGAGGGCCGCGCCGCTCTCAAAGCCGGCAAGAACATCCTCGCCGTCCACTGCAAACAAACCAAAGGCGGGCAGTATATTGACGTGGGACTGGTGGAGCCGGTGGAGAAATAGAGGGTTGTGGTGTCGAGCCAGCGGGATGCGCGGCCTCTGCAGGCAACACGGACAAGTAGAGCAGCGGGGACAAATTCCGGCATAAGGGCGTTCCACGTGCCGGCAGCCCATTCGTCGAGGACGGCATCATGGAGTGGGTTCAGCCTTTTATCCGCATGGTTCTCGTTGTGTTATTCTCAGTCGTTGTCCTGGCGGCGGACGGCGGAAATCCATCGCCGACTTCGGCTGGCAATTCTTCGATTTCTGTTTCGCTCGAACACGATTTTCTTTCGCCGCCCGATTTGGTAAAGCCATGGTGCTACTGGTGGTGGCTCAACGGCAATGTGACCGAGGAAAGCATCCGGCGCGATTTGCGCGAGATGAAGGCGAAGGGATTTGCCGGTTGCCTTCTCTTCGACGCACGGGGCTATCACGATGATCATTTGCCGCCTCCGCCGCCGCGCATGGAATTCATGAGCGAGGAGTGGCGGCGCATGGTGAAACTGGCCATGGCCGAGGCCGACCGCCTCGGCCTGCAAATGAGCATCAACCTGAGCAGTTGCGCCGGAGCGCTCAAGGGGCCGTGGGAAGTCGGCGATGATACGCCGAAAAAACTCGTGTGGGCATCTCGAGAAATCACCGGTCCTCAGCGATTGGACGGCGAAGTGCCGCGCGGCGACTGGGGCAAACGTGTCTGGGATGTCGCGGTCATTGCCGCCCGGCATAGCGAGGCGCCCGACGCAGAAAAAAAGTCCGCTCCGTCCGCCCTGTCCACCACGTCCATCTCTTCCATGACATCCACAGTCGTTGAAGTAGTTGATCTTTCCAGCAAAGTTACGCCTCAAGGCCGGGTTGTCTGGGACGTTCCCAGCGGCCGCTGGACATTGCTCCGCTTTGCCGCCCTTCCCATGGAAGGCCACGAATACGACGTGGATGTGCTGAGCCGCGAGGCGGTCGCCGCGCATTTCAACCGCATGGGCCGCACACTTTTGGAGGATGCCGGTCCCCTCGCCCGCAAAGTCCTCACGCATTTTTACAGCGTCAGTTGGGAAGGGGCCGCACCGACCTGGTCGCTAGGATTTGAGGCGGAATTTCAGAAACGCCGCGGCTACAGCCTGCGTACGTATCTACCCATCCTCGCCGGAATGAATCTTTTGTCCACGCCGTCCGCCCCGTCCATGTCGTCCATCTCTGCGCGCTTTCTCCGCGACTACCACAAAACCCTCGGCGACTGTTTCATGGACAACTTCTACGGCACGTTGCGCGACCTCTGCCACGAAAACGGCCTCCAATGGCACTCCGAGTCCGGCGGTCCCTGGAACCGTAGTCTGCCCGACTTCGAGCATGCCGACCAACTCGCCTTCCTCGGGCGCAACGACATGCCGCAGGGCGAGTTCTGGCATGCCGGCATGGGGGCGGACCGCTGGGTTCCCGCGCGGGCGTTCAACCGCCCGATTGCCATGGCCGCGCACCTCTATGGCCGTCCGCTGGCGGCCGCCGAGGCGTTCACCAACATGGTGCGCCACTGGTCGGAGTGTCCGGCAACGCTGAAGCCCGAGGCCGATGCTGCGTTTTGCGACGGCATCAATCATTTTCTTTGGCATACTTTCACCGCCTCGCCGCCGGAGTTCGGCAAACCGGGGATCGAGTATTTCGCCGGCACGCATCTCAATCCCAACGTCACGTGGTGGGAACAGGCCGGGCCTTTTCTCACGTATCTGGCACGCTGCCAGTTGATGCTGCGACAGGGAACGTTCGTTGCCGACGTGTGTGTGTACACGGGCGACAAGCCCTATCTGCATTGGGGCCGCGGCGAAAAATGGAGCACCAAGCCCACGCTGGCCTTGCCGAAAGGCTATGCCTATGATTTATTGAGCAATGAGGTCTTGCTCGAGCGCCTGTCGGTCAAGGACGCCGCGCTCGTTTTGCCCGGCGGAATGCAATATCGGATGTTGATCGTGGATCTTGAAGATGAGACAGTCCCGCCGGAAGCGCTGCACAAGATCGCCGAGTTGGCCCGCAAGGGTGCAACGGTTGTCCTGGGAAAACGTCGTCCCGAACGCGCGCCGGGTCTGAGCGGTTATCCCGCGTGCGACGAAGAAGTCCGCCGTCTTGCCAGGGAGCTGTGGAGTCCCGCCGATGCAGAACCGTCCCACCGCGATTACGGCAAAGGCCGCATCTTTACCGGCATGACAATGGACGAAGTGCTGCGCGCCGAAAAGATCGCGCCCGACTTCGAAGGGCCGTGGGACTACATCCATCGCCGCTCAGGCGACATGGATATTTACTTTGTCTGCGGCACCGGACTGGCCGATTGCATTTTCCGCGTTAGCGGCAAAGAACCCGAACTGTGGGATCCAAATACCAATGTCGAGCCGAATATCCGCGAGGCCGTTCAGTATCGCACGACCGACGACGGGCGTACGGTTGTGCCGATTGACCTGCCGACAAGCGGGTCAGTGTTTGTTGTTTTTCGCAAACCCGCCCGGTCGTCTTATCTCACGTCGGTCTCTTCTCCAGCCGAAGCGCTCGAAGTTGTCGGACGCGCCAAAGAGGGCGTCAGGTTGCGCGTCTGGGAAAACGGCGAACACCGGTTCGGCACGTCGGAGGGTAAGCAGATCGTGGTTGCAGCGAACAAAATCCCCGATCGCCAGAACCTGGAGGGCGCCTGGGAGGTTCGCTTCGCTTCCGGAATGGGTGCGCCGGAAAGAATAATCTTTGAACGCCTCATCCCTTGGAACGAATACCCCGACAACGGCATTAGGTATTTTTCCGGCACCGCGACGTATC
>JADFCW010000178.1 GCA_017161705.1 Candidatus Sumerlaeota bacterium
GGCGGTCAATGGAATGCCGGCGCGCAAAGTGCGCGCGTCTCGAGCCGATTCGGTCGCCGAGATCCGGCCACCACGGCCCCCTTTACCGGTTTCCGCTGTGTCCGTGCGCCATAAGGAGTGGATGCCGAAAGAGAAATCACGACGACGCAAGAAAGACTCCAATTGGGGTCACTCATCCAATTGGGGTTCGCCGCTTATGCTTTGGTGCCTCAGGAGCGGTGCGTGGCCAGGCGCAGAAGTACCAACATGCCGAAAAGCTCCACGAGCGGCTGGAGTACGACGATTGTGACCGCGAGTTCCCATCCGCTCGGCAGCGCCAGCGCAAACGGCAGGACGACAAACGAATTTCGTGTGCCGACGCTGAACATCAGCGTGCGTCCCGATGCCATCGGCAACTGAAATCGGCGCGACGTCCACCCTGCTATCCCCGCCGCCAACACGATATAAAGCACAAAAGCCAACATCACCCGTTCCATCCCGCGCAGGTGATGCAGCACGTGCTCCGCCTGCGATAGCGCGATCATCAGGACCACCACAGCCAGACACGGAACAGGCAGCCAGGCCAAGCCTTCAACCGCGCGTGCGCCTGCGCGGCGGCGATCGGCCCAGACCTGCGTGAGCCCGGCGGCCGCTAGCGGCACGAGAATCAACAATACGAACACGATGACGAAGGGGGCGGCTCGAATGACTTCGCGGAATGTGTGTCCCATAAACAGCCACAAGTACACCGGCAGAAGAATCAATTGCGCCAACAGAAGAACCGGGGTGCTTGCAATGGCGAGCTTCGTGTCGCCCTTCCCAAGATGGGTAAAGACGATGTACCAGTCCGTGCACGGCACCAGCAGCACCATATACACACCGAGCAAAATGGCCGGTTCGCGCGGAACGATCCACGCCAACAGCCAAACAGCCGCCGGCACTAGAATAAAGTTGGCCGCAAGCGCGGCCGCCAGGAAGCGCCGGTCGCCCATGGCTGCGGACAGATGCATGACCGGCACCTGCGAGAACGTCGCATACAGCAAAACGCCCAGCGTCGTGTAGATGAACGCGTCGGGCACGTCCGGACGAAGCCACAGGCCGAAGCCGACGCCCGCCGCCGCCGCCAGCAGGTAAACCCATACCTGATGCTTTTCCAACTGTTCCCGTTGAATCATGGCGCGCGATCATACGCGCGCCTGCGCCGAGGGAAAGTGATACTTCTCACATCCGGTCATTTCCTCCTCATGCAACTCGCTTTGGAAAGCATTCCGGATGCGCGGGCCTAACGAGGGGCGTGGTGTACGGAATCGAGTTCAGACCATGAAACCCCAAGGGAGCTACCGGCCCAACCCCCTCAGATCTGACGATATCGAGCAGCGCCGAATGCCGACATAACCGGCACATTCCGCGTATTCCCGCCAGCGGCGCCGGTCGCGACGACTGACTGGCGCGTCGCGCGCATTCGAATACGACGACAGAAGCGCTTTCGCCCGCGGGATCAACAGGTCAGACGCCGGCGCGCAATGATTTCATTTCGACTCCAGCACCTCCACGCGGGAGATCAGCAGCGGGTTCATGGCCCGACTCCAGAGCGGGTCTTGCAATGCGATCGCCGTGAGGCCTGAATTCAGGGTGATCGGACCGATGCTCCACTGCTCCAACCGAGATCCGGAAAACTGATGCTTCGCGCCGATGCCCGCATTGACGAGTTTGGGGCCGCGGATAGACGATGCGGTCATCCTCAAGGTGACCTCCAGGGGAGCGTCGGTCAGATTGTACACGTCCAACTGTCCGCTTTGCTCGAGAACCCGCCAATCCATAAATTGCGGAGTTTGAATGCGAAATATCCCCATCGGACCTGATTTCTCATACACAAGGCCGGCGCCAAAAAATACGACCACCGATTCGCCTTCGGCGCGCTTGCGCGCCAGCACATCGTCGCGGGTATTAAAAAATATTTCCGTCACCAGGCGATTGCTGTTCGCCGCATAAAAATCCTCGCGATACGCCAACCCCAAGTTGCGCAAGGCCAAGCCGGCCGCATTGCTGATCGATGCACGCCGGGCAAAATAGGCGCGGGGCCATTCCCACGGTCCGACCTCCGGTTTCTCCCAATAACTTTTGGCGATTTCCAAATAGGCCGCGTCCGGATTGCGCTGGAAAAAGTCCACCGCCTGATCGCGCCAACGGGTGGCAAGAAACACATCGAGAGGCTCATTCGGCCCGATAAAGGTGAAGATCACATTGGTGGTCGGATGAACCGCCAATTCGTTCCACGGCTCAAACCAGCGGTCCACCAGCACGGGCGTTCGCGGCGGCAATGATGAATCAAACCAAGCGATGATCTCCCGATAGGGGGTGGGATAGCCGTTGAGACGCACCACCAGCCACGCGGGATAGGCCAGCAAGCAAAAGGCCAGTCCCATCACGGCATAGCGGGCCGGCCGGCGAAACCGTCCGCCCCACGCGCCCACGCGCCACAAACCCAGAATCGCAATACTGAAGAAGATCGGGAATATAAATGAAATGTGGCGCACCGCCACATAGATGCCGCGCATCTTCATGACCAGCAGGTATGCGCCCAGACACAGGCCCAGCACCAACCACGCCACCCGCACCACGCGCCGCCGCCCTCTAACCAAACAGGTCAACGCGCCGGCAATCGCCGCGAGCAAAAGGACAACCCCAATCGGACGGCTTCCCCACCCCATCGTGAGCAAGTAGCGCCATAAGATTGAAAGCAGCGGCTCGCTAACCTCTCCCATGACGCGAATGGACTCCGCCTTGGCCTGCGGATTGCCGATGTCCTTTAAGAAATACGGCAAGGCCCACGGCAAAAACAGCAGCGGGAGGGCCCATCCGGCAGCGCAAAGCGCGAGCCCTATCATCTCGCGCGAATGTCCGAGCCGTCCGCTCCGCCGCCAAGCCAGTACGATCAACGTCCCGCCCGCGATCGCGGCTATGATCCATCCGGTGAAATGACTGTAGGCGGAAAGCGAAAGGCCGAGATTAACCCAAATCCAATAGGCCGGCGGGAGCCGGCAGCTTCCGTTCATCCGGCGGGCACAGGCCACCACGGCCCATCCCAGCATCGATGAGCCCGCCACCAGTGTGGAGTAAAAGTAAGCCTCGCGCGAAAGTTGCAAGTGAAAGGGACTGATCGTCCATAACGCAGCAGCGGCCAGCATCAGCGGCTTGCCGCCGAATTCCCGACCGATCAACGCCCCAAAGACCACGGCCAGCGCCCCGAAGAGCGCATCGCTCAATCGAATCGAAAACGCGCTGGGCGCGCCGGGCAGAAGATCGGATACCCCCACCGCGAGGGCCGCGGGAAGGGGAAATTGAGCGGTGTCCGCCATGATGCGCGACCACTGGCTCCAAATGCTCCCGAAGGTATGGCCGGCCTGTGCCCACTGGTAAAAGTGCATGGTATCGGCTCTAAACGCCGCATCGCCCAGCCCGATCATGCGCACGAGCGCGGCCGCGGCAAAAATGCCGGCCATCCATGGCCATGCGGGGAAAAGCCGGTGAACACCTCTTATATTCGTTGTGCGGGCAGTGGGGGCTTGCTTCGCGCTGGATCGTTTCATAGATTTCATCCGTGTAATATGGAAACGCTTTACCGTCCAGATCAAAACGACACGTCGCGCGATATCGCGGTCATAACGATTTATCCCCCGCCGGGCAGCCGGCACGCCACCGCCGGCGACCTCAGCGCGCTGGCGGCCTATTCCTGCTCGCTGCTTCAGGCCCTTCCCGATTCGATCCGCCGGCGCCTGGTCGTATTGACGAATATCAAGGAATCGTTGTCCCGCGTGTATACCGATCATGAGATCGAAGTGCGGGAATCATGGACCAAAGGGCGGGCGGGCTTTTTTCTTCAGATCCTCCGCGCCTTGCGCGCCCTTCCCGCGATTCGCATCGTGCATCTGCAACATGAATTCAATCAGTTCGGCGGAACACATACCGTTCCCTTGATCCCGTTGCTTCTATGGTTTCTTAGGCTCGTGTATCGAAAAAAGATTGTTATTACCTATCACGAAGTCCTGGGAAACGAGATGCTCACCCCGGAGCTGGTTAAGAAATTCTGTCTCCCGGTTCCCAGTCGTCCGGCTCGCCTTCTCTTTAAACTATATTACTTAGTGACATCGCGCGCCGCCCACACGCTGTTGGTCCAACACCAGAAGTTTAAGGACCGGCTGAGGGTGGAAATCGGCGTTCGCGGCCATATTGAGATTCTCCCGATCGGCACCGAGCAGGATGCGGTCCTCGCCGACCGCACGGCCAGCCGCGCGGTGCTCGGGTATGCGCCGGAGCATCGCGTCTTGCTCTTTTTCGGGACCTTGGACTGGCGCAAGGGGTTGGATGTGCTGCTCGACGCCGTTCGATCGCTGCCCGACCCAAACCTCCGCCTCTTGATTGGCGGAGGTCAACCGGTCCGGATCAAGCACCGGATCGAATATCAGGAATGGCACCAGGGTATCGTCCAGCGGATTGCGGCGGATGCCCGCGTCCGGCATATCGGATTTGTGGCCGATGACGATATCCCCAAACTGTTTGCGGCGTGCGATCTGGTGGTGTTGCCGTATGTGGTGCCCCAGATGGTCAGCGCTGTTCTGAACCATGCCGCATCGTACGAGCGGCCGTATATCGCCTCCAATGCCTTCGCCGGACATGCCGATCCGCTCGTTCTGTTTCCCGCGACACGGGAAGCGCTCGCCGAAAAAATCATCTGGGCGCTGGATCATGAACGCGAACTGCTGGAGTATGCCCGCCGCTACAAGCGGGAGATGAGCTGGACGAACAGCGCCTCCTTGCTTTCCCGCTATTACGCCGATACACTGAATCGTTAATTGCGAATCGCTGGAGGAGCCGCGCGCATGCAGACCACGTGCAGATTGTCGGGAAAGCCGCTGACCCAGGTCATCGATCTGGGCGACATGTACATTTCCAATTTCTACAAAACGATCGATCCCGCGGCGCCCCATGCGCCTTTGCGGATCGGGATCGGCGAGGAATCCGGTTTGCTGCAATTGATGGACTCCGTTGAGCGATCGCCGCTTTACCGCCAATACTGGTACCGCTCCGGCACCAATGCCACTATGACCCGCCAGTTGGGCGACATCATTACAGGTTTCCGCGAATGGGTGCGTTTGAGAGAGGGCGATGTCGTCCTCGATATTGGCTGCAACGACGGCACGCTGCTGCGTCTGCTGCCCAGTGAGCTGGGCCTTTTCCGCATCGGGATCGACCCCGCGGAGAATCTCGCCCCGTTGGCGCGCGAACATTGCGAAGCGCACGCGGCCGATTTTTTCTCCAAGGCCGTTTTCATGGAACTCAGCGGCGGCCGCAAGGCCCGGGTCATTACGTCGATTGCGATGTTCTATGGCCTCGAAGATCCGAAGGCGTTTGTGGCCGATCTCGTGGAGTGCCTAGCCGATGACGGGATATGGGTCCTCCAGCTCAGCTACACCCCGCTGATGATCAAGCAAAATGCGTTCGACAATATCTGCCATGAACATATTGAGTATTACACCCTATTGTCCTTGAAGTATCTCCTGGATCCGTTTGATTTAGAAATTCTCGACGTCGAATTTAATGACACGAACTCCGGAAGTTTCCGCGTCATAATCGGCAAACGAGGATACGGCGGCAAAGATGCCACATTGTTCATGCGCGACATCGGCCAGTACCGCGTGCAATCGACCCTCGCGTACGAAAAGGGCCGACACTTTGACGAACCGGAGGTCTACAAGGACTACATGGTTCACTTGGAACAGCTAAAGGCCGAAACGCTGGCGCTGCTCCATGATATTGTGCGGTCGGGGAAAAGCGTGATCGGATATGGCGCGAGCACGAAAGGCAACACATTGCTTCAATATTATGGGCTCGGCCCCGGCCTGATTGAAGCCATCGCCGAACGCCAACCCCAGAAGTTTGGGTTGCTCACCGCGGGTTCCTGGATACCGATTATCAGCGAGGAGGAGATGCGGAAACGCAAGCCGGACTATTTGTTCGTGCTCCCCTGGCATTTCATGACGGAATTCATCGAGCGCGAGAGGGACTTTCTGAAAGCCGGCGGCAAGTTCATTGTGCCGCTGCCCGCCTTGCAGATCATTCAATAGAAAGCGGGCTCAGCCGCGCGACCACCAGCGCGTTGGCAAAGGGATAGGGGCGGTGAAAGGCGGCGCGCTTGACCGCGGACCATTCGGTCTCCTCCCATTCGTTGAGGGCATTGATCCGGCGCAAACAGCGGCGTTCCGTAAAACCCGCGCCCTCGTCCACTACTTGATCCAGCGGTGGGCTGTATCCGATCGGCGCGGTGAAGATCAGCTCGCCGCCCGGCGCGAGCAGCGTTCGCAAGTGCCGAATGGTTCGCCCGATCTTTCCCTCGTCGCGCGGCGTTTCATCCCAGCCGACGTGTTCCAGCGTCGAGACGCTAATGATCAGGTCATAGGGGCCGCCTTCTGCGAAGTGTTCGGCATCCGCCTGAATCACGTTCGGACGACGCGAACGTTCATACTTGTCGATCACCGTGTGGGTCGCCGAGGCATCATAACAGGACAATACATTGCCGACCTCAAGGATGCGCGCGCCCGCCCGCTCCGCCAACACCGCCCGCGCGATGGGAACCTCCACCCGGCGCTCGTTCAGCCACGTCACATTATAAAGGTGATGAAAGTAGGCATACTCCGCGCCGCGAAAAAAAAAGCTCCGCCGTTTGTCGCGGTGCGCGTTTGCCAGCCAAAGACATCCGGCTTTGAAATAATAGCGTTTATGACTCATCCGACATCCATCCGCCACTATGGGCTCCGAAAAACGGATTAGGCGCTCCTGTTCGGCCGCGGAGCAGCGTTGCCTCCCCGACGCACTCGGAAAAGTACCGCGACATGGAGGGTATGCCGCCCCCATCGGTTTGAATAGATATTTTCACGCGCGCGCGACGGTCGGCATCCGGCGGGAAACGCCGGAGGCCGCTGCCGCGCCGTCCGCTTGAACGCCTCGTCAGATCTGATCGCATCACATGAGCGACCCCATCGCTCGATCCGATTGCGGCATCGTTTCTTTAGCGCATCGAGCTGGGCCGCTGGCGCGGCCGGGAACCGGCGGCGCTGCCCGGCCGCGAGCGAAATCGCGGCGCGCTGTTTTCCCTTCCCCTGTGCCATCGGGGTATCCCCGATACGAACTTCAGGGTTGGCCCGACGGAGTGCTTTATGGACATTCGCATCCACAATGAGGAAGGTAGCGCCGAACGGGAGGAGCGCCGTGAAGTGGTTGGACATACCGAGCCCATGCGGGCCGCTGGCGTCCGTCGCCTTTGCCTCCCAACGGAGAACCGACGCATGAGCAACGAAGCCGCATCGAAAGAGAAAGCGCCGATCATGGACCGGCGCGAATTTCTCCGCGCAGGAGCGCTGGTCGGCGCCGCTGCCGCGACCAGCATGGCCGGCGTGATAAAGGATCGCGTCGCCCCGTACCAGCCGGATCCCAGAGGACCGGAAACCGCGCGCGAGGTGCCGTCGCTCGACGCGCTGCCGCGGCGCGAGAACGAGGATGTGCTTGTGCGGATGCAGCGCGAACTGGCGAAGGCCATGGCGAAGCCGGTCGAGCAGCGGAGCTGGGTGATGGTGATCGACACGCGCAAGTGCGTCGGCTGCCACGCGTGCACGATCGGCTGCATCGCCGAAAACAAGCTGCCGCCGGGCGTTGTTTATCGGCCCGTGGTGACGGAGGAATTCGGCGAGTTTCCGAATGTCCAACTGCGCTTCACCCCTCGGCCATGCATGCAGTGCGACCATCCGCCCTGCGTGCCGGTGTGTCCGGTCAAGGCCACGTGGAAACGCCCCGACGGGATTGTGGCGATCAATTACGACAAGTGCATCGGGTGCCGCTACTGCCTGACCGCCTGTCCATACGGCGCGCGAACGAGCGATTTCGGCCTCCACTACGGCGACGGGATGGCCGAGGGCGCGCCGGAGGGCGAGGATCGCCCGATGCTCGGCGCGCCTTACGCGCACGAACACGCCCCGAACCATGAGTATCGGAAGCACTGGACGCGCGAGAACCACGAATCGCCGGTCGGCAACGCGCGCAAGTGCCATTTCTGTTTGCATCGGCTCGAAGCCGGCGAGCTGCCGATGTGCGCAACCACATGCATCGGGCGCGCGACGTATTTCGGGGATCGGAACGATCCCGACAGCCTCGTGAGCGAGCTGATCACGAAGCACAACGTCCAGACGTTGTTGCCGCATAAGGGCACCAAACCGCGCGTGTTTTACATCGTATAAGGAGCATTCATGTCCACTACCCCCTCCAAACGAGCCAACGCGATGCTCTGGATGGCCTGGCTGGCCTGCGGCATGCTGGGTCTCTGGGGAGTCTATCTCCGCATGACACAGGGCCACCTGCCCGCGGGGTACGGGTCCTATGTGCCGTGGGGGCTATGGGTCGCCTTGTATTTTCACGGCGTCGGGATGGCCGGCGGCGTGTTTCTGATCGGCGCGCTGGGCTACATCCTGCGCTGGCCCGGACTCGAGCATCCAGCGTCGCTGCGCATCACGGTCGTGTTGAGCATGGCCTGCATCCTCCCGGCGTTCATGGGGGTCTGGTTCGATCTCGGCCACATGGATCGGGCGTCGAATATTTTCCAGACGCCCGCGTTCACCAGCATGATGGCGTTCAACGCCTGGATGTACAACGCGTTCATGGTGATCGCCGTTGTGATCTGGGTGCTGACCTATCGGAAATCGAGCGGCTGGCTCAGGCCGCTGCTTTGCGTCGGCCTTTTCCTGAGCGTGGCGTTTCCCAGCCAGAGCGGGGCTTTTTTCGGCGTGGTGGATGCGAAGGCCTACTGGCACAGCGCGCTGCTGCCGATGCTGTTCCTGACCTCCGCGGTGACGGCGGGTTCGGCGCTGCTGCTCCTGGTGCGCCATCATCTGGGCGGCGATGGCGATCCGGCGCTGCCGCGCATCCGCTTGTTCACGCTGGTGGGGTTGATTGTCTATTTTGTTTTTGAGTTCGCGGAGTTTTCCATTGCGCTGTGGAATCCGGTCAGCCATGCGCCGGCGATCGAACTTGTGCTGTTCGGTCCGTACTGGTGGGTTTTCTGGATCGTGCACCTGGTGATCGGCGGGGCCATCCCGCTCGCGCTGCTGGTGCGCAAAACGCCGTCGCGCTGGTGGCCGGCAGCCTTGCTGCTGGCGGTCACCTTCGTCTCCACGCGCCTCAATGTGCTGGTGCCGGGCCAGGCGGTCGGAGAAATCCGCGGCCTGCAGGAAGCGTTCTGGCATCCGCGCCTCACATACATCTATCACGCGACCCCGATGGAATATCTCGTCGGGCTGTTCATGATCGCGGCTGGGATGACCATTTTCTTCATTGGATTTCAGATCAGCCGACGCGTCGAGCGCAGCACAGGAGGCGCAGCATGAGCGCAACCCCACGTCAACCTTCAGCCTTCAATCGGCGAGAGTTTCTCGCCAAGGGCGCCCTGCTCGGCGCGGGCATGGCCGCCGGCGCGGCCGCCACGGCGGCGGCGCGCTCTCCGGACAAGGGCGGCTGCGCGGTGCTGAACAGCGATCGTCCCGATGCGCCGTATGAGTTGGCGGACATCAACAACGTGATTTATTCCGTCTGCCTGCAGTGCAACACCGGCTGCGGGATCAAGTGCAAGTTGCAGGACGGCGTGCTGACCAAGATCGACGGCAACCCCTACAACCCCTGGACGCTCCTGCCGCATGTGCCGTATGAGACCGACATCCACACGGCCGGCCGGATCGATGGCGCGATTTGTCCCAAAGGTCAGGCCGGTCTGCAAGTGGTGTACGACCCTTACCGGATTCGCAAGGTCCTCAAGCGCGCGGGCAAACGCGGCGAAAACAAATGGATCAGCATCCCGTTCGAGCAGGCGATCGAGGAAATCTGTGAGGGCGGAAAGCTCTTTGCTTCCGTGCCGGGCGAGGAGAATCGGCAGGTCGAGGGCCTCCGCCAGTTGGTCGCGCTCCGCGATCCCGCGCGCGCAAAATCGATGGAAGCCGACATCCAAGCATATTGGGACGAAAAGGACGCTCAAAAAAAGGCCGAGCGGCTTGCTGCGTTCCGAACCACCTATGCCGAAGACCTCGACAAACTGATCGATCCGGAACACCCCGACATGGGACCTCGCAACAATCAGATCGTGTTGAGCTGGGGGCGCCTGAAGGCCGGCCGCAGCGAGTTCTACAAGCGCTTCGCGGACGCGTTGGGCACCGTCAACGCGCACGGTCACACCACGGTGTGCCAGGGCTCGCTTTATTTTACCTGCAAGGCGATCAGCGAGCAGTACCAGGGCGGCAAGTTCACCGGCGGCCAGAAATTCTATTGGCAGGCGGACACGGAAAATTCCGAGTTTATCCTGTTCGTCGGCGCGAACCTGTTCGAAGCCAATTATGGTCCGCCCAACCGGACGGTGCGCCTGACTGAAAATCTGGTCACCGGCAAGACCAAAATTGCCGTGGCCGATCCGCGATTTAGCAAGCTCGCGAGCAAGGCGTGGAAATGGTTGCCGATCCAACCGGGCACCGACGCCGCACTGGCGATGGGGATGATCCGCTGGATACTTGAAAACAAGGGCTATGATGCCGGTTTCCTCGCCTGCGCCAATAAAGCCGCCGCAAAAGCGGCCGGCGAATCTTCGTGGACCAACGCCACGCTGCTGGTGGAAATCAAGAACGATCAGCCCGGAAAACTTGTGCGCGCCGCCGAACACGGTTTGGCCGAAGCGGAAATCCGGAAAACGGCCGACGGCAAAGAATATACGGAGCAGTTTCTCGTCGCGATGGTCAACGGCGAGCCCGTCAAGGTGGATCCGAACGATGAAGAACACCCGATCAACGCGGACCTGTTCGTAGACACCACACTAGCCGACGGCACGCACGTCAAATCCGGTCTGCAGATCCTGCTCGAATCCGCGCAGGAACATTCCATCGCAGAATGGGCGGCTATCGCGGGCGTAAAAGAGAGCGATCTGGTGGCCGTGGCGCAGGAACTCACGCGGCATGGGAAAAAGGCGGCGGTCGATATCCATCGCGGCGCGGCGCAACACACCAACGGGTTCTACAACGTCCTCGCATGGATGACCCTCAATATGCTGTTGGGCAATTTCGATGCGAAGGGCGGCATGGCGAAGGCCAGCACCTACGACATCACCGGAAAGGGCAAGTGGTTTGATCTCAAGGCGCAGCCTGGAAAGATCAAGACCTTTGGCATCAGCTCGATTCGACACGGCATCGACTACGAGAAAACCTCGCTCTTTGCCGGCTATCCGGCCAAGCGCAACTGGTATCCGCTCAGCAGCGACATTTACGAGGAAATCATCCCTTCGATTGGCGATGCCTACCCCTACCCCGTCAAGGCGCTGTTCATGTATATGGGCGCGCCGACCTACGCGCTCCCCGCGGGGCACACCAACATTCAGGTGCTGTGCGACGTGGAGAAACTGCCGCTGTTCATCGCGAACGACATTCTGATCGGCTCCACCTCGATGTACGCGGATTATATCTTCCCCGATTTGTCCTTCATGGAGCGCTGGGAGTTCCACGGCAGCCATCCCTGTGTCATCAACAAGGTGCAGCCGGTGCGGCAGCCTGTCATCGCGCCGGTGCCGGAAGAATGCACGGTGTTCGGCAAACGGATGCCGATCTGCTTCGAGTCCATGATCCTCGGCATCGCCGAGCGGCTTGGTCTGCCGGGCTACGGGCCGAATGCCTTCGGCGAGGGGTTGGCGCTCGAACACCCGGACGATTTCTATCTGCGCGCCCTCGGCAACCTGGCGTTCGGCGAAAACCCGGATGGCTCGGCCAAAGTACCCGCCGCCGGCGCCGAGGATCTGCATGTCTTTCGCGCGGCACGACGCCATCTGCCCGCCAGTGTGTACGATGAGCAGCGCTGGAAGTCGATTGTCGGCGAGGCGCACTGGCCGCACGTCGTATACGTGCTCAATCGCGGTGGCCGCTTTGAAGATCACGAGAAGGGGTATTTCGGCAACCGCCTTGCGCACCCCTACGCCGCGCTGCTCAATCTCTATCAGGAAAAGACAGCCAAAACGATTCACTCCGGCACCGGTCGGCCTCACGCCGGCATCGCCCGCTATCTTCCCGTGCAAGGCTATGACGGAAATGCGCTTCAGGATCGGCGCGCAGCGGCCTCCTTTGCCATGATCACCCACCGCGTCATCAGCCAAACCAAGAGCCGGACCGTGGCCAGTCCGTGGCTGAGCGCGCTGCTTCCGGAGAACGGCATCTTGATGAACCCGCGCGACGCGGAAACGCACGGATTCAAGAACGGACAGGTGGTCAAGGTGGTCAGCGCGACCAATCCCGAAGGCGAGTGGGATCTCGGCGCGGGCAATCGCAAGCCGATGATTGGAAAGATCATGCTGACGCAAACCATACGTCCCGGCGTGATCAGCTTTGCGCTGGGCTTCGGCCACTGGGCCACGGGCGCATCCGATGTTGAGGTCAACGGTGTTCGGATCAAGGCCGAGGCGCGCCGACAAAACGGCCTTCACGCCAATGCGGCAATGTGGACCGATCCGCACGTGAAAAACACCTGCTTGTTCGATCCTGTCGGCGGCAGCGTCTCGTTCTACGACACGCACGTGAACCTCGTGCCGGTTTGATCGAAGGTTTTGTTGGCGCGGCATCGCCGCCCCTCACCCGCGCGCTCTCCCCGCAAGGCGAGGCGAGGGTGAT
>JADFCW010000018.1 GCA_017161705.1 Candidatus Sumerlaeota bacterium
TCACCCCAACTGCGAAAGCATGTATCTGATGTTCTCCGACGGCCGCGAGTATGTGCCCTTTTCCCGCTATCTCAAGAGTTCGCCCATAGACACCGCCAGAGCGCTGATGGAAGCCGAAAAGCGCATGGCGGTCCGCCTGGAACGGTTTGACCGAAGCGTAGTCGGCCGCGCCCTCGAAAAAGTCGGCCTGAAGGATACCGCGCTGTTTATTATGGGAATTCTCGCCGTCAGCGGCGTCATGCGGCGAAACGTCAACTTCGGCGCCGTCCTGAAAGGGAAGAGCCGGCTGTCGCAATGGTATCATGGCACCGCCGCTGTGCTGCAAATGGCATTCGGCGCCCGCACCCGCCGCGTCCTTGCCAAACATATGAATATCCAGGGCGCGCTCGAAGTCCTTGCCCTCCCACTTGAAGACCTTACCAACATCGAAAGCGACCGTATGGAACGATGTCCGTCGGCTTTCGCTTACTACGATCCGTTCGACGACGAAGTCCGGACGGTCCCCTTCTGCGCGTGGAACACGCTTCATCGCAAGGAAGCGCTCCGCAAGGCGGCCGGCTTTTACGGCGGTGCTCAGGCGGCCGGCGAATTGCTCGCCGCCGGCGGCCGCTCGCGCCGAGGGTAACTCTCGCCCAC
>JADFCW010000019.1 GCA_017161705.1 Candidatus Sumerlaeota bacterium
GGCATTCCCCTCATTAGAATCCTTTGTATTAGCTCTAGCCAAACTACGTGCGTCTTTATGGAACATCCCAGGTTGGGTCAGGCCTGCAGGCTGCGTTCGGTGCGTCGAGACTTGTCGGGTACAGTCCCCGTTCGTCCGTAGAATTTTGGCTCAATCCATTTCTGATTTCGGATCGCGCTCCAGAAGTTCGCTGACCGCTTGCAGCAACGGTTTCGATTCGTAGAGGATGGAATAGACAGCCTCGCTGATCGGCATATCCACGCGGTGGCGCCGCGCCAGCTCGCACACGGCCCGCGCCGTTGGAGCTCCCTCGACCACCATCCCAATGGCCTCGGAGGCCTGTTCGGGCGTCAGCCCCTGCGCCAGAAGCTCGCCAAAATTGCGGTTGCGGCTGTGGCGGCTGATGGCCGTGACAATCAAGTCGCCCATGCCCGAAAGGCCCGACAGCGTTCGCGGATTTACATGGAGTGCGCGGCCCAAACGCATCATCTCGGCCAGACCGCGCGTCAGGAGCGCCGCCTTGGCGTTGTCGCCCATGCCAAGGCCGTCGCAGATTCCCGCCGCAATGGCGATCACATTTTTCACCGCCGCGCCCAGTTCCACGCCCAGCACGTCGTCGTGCGTATAAACTCGAAACATCGGGTCGAAGAAGATCGCCTGAATCCGCCGCGCCGTCTCCGCGCAATAAGCCGCCGCCGTCACCGTCGTCGGCATCTGCGCCGACACTTCCTCGGCATGGCTCGGTCCTGAAAGCACACCGACGCGCTCACGCACCCCCTCGCCCAAGACGGCCAGAACGACCTGCGACATCGTCAGGTCGGTGTGCCTTTCCAGTCCTTTGGTGCAAATGACATATAGACACCGGTCATCATCTGTCTGCATCCGCGCCAGAGCCTCGACTGTCGCACGCATCCCGACCGACGGGGCAGCCAGCACCAAAACGGACGCCGCCTCGACGGCCTGTGCAAGATCGCCGGTGACGCCAATGTTCGGCGCAAGATGCAGATGAGGCAGCTTCGCCGGCACGCGCACGCGGCCGAGCGACTCCACCACCCGCGCATCAGGATCCCAAAGTGTCACGGCATGGCCGTGACGGGCGAGCAGCGCCGCCAGCGTGCATCCCCACGTGCCCGCGCCCAATACCGCAATGGTCTCAGGATGGACCACTCTTGGTGTCGGTCTCATTCGATTTCTCCGCAACGATTCTTTTGCCCAGCCGCGACTCTGTACCCGCAAACAGCCGCTGGATGTTCGACCGATGCAGCCAGATGATCAGCCCTGCAAGGGCGATCGAAACGGCGAGCAGCGCCGTCTGCCGGGGATAGAAGATCCCCACGGCGCACGGAAAAACGACTGCACCCGTCATCGAGGCCAGCGACACATAACGCCACAGCGCCAGCACCGCCAGCCCTGCCGTTAGCGCCGCCAGAAGCGCCTTTGGAGCCAGCGCCAGGAATACACCCAAACTGGTGTTCACGCCCTTGCCGCCGCGGAACTTCAAATACACAGGAAACATATGGCCGACGATCGCAGCCACGCCGATGGCAATCATCGCCGACGAAGCCGGCAGCACCGCTGAAGCGGCGGCCGCTTCGACCTCATCACCTTTTGAACTGGCCGCAAGACAACCGGCCGCATACACCGGCCCCCATCCCTTCAGGATATCGAGCGCTTGAATGGCCAGACCGCCTGAAACGCCCAGCACGCGCATGGCATTGGTCGAGCCCAGATTGCCGCTGCCGACTGTCCGCAGATCTATGCCCTTCAGCAGTCGAACCAGCAGCCAACTGAATGGAATGGCCCCGATCAGATACGCGATAGCAATCGCTGGGAGAAATTGTCCCCACGTCATGGCAGCCTTCGCACTCTGCGAGAGTATGTATTCAGCGCTGCTCCGAGGTGAAGCCAGACAGGAGCCTTTGCAAACCGGCGCGGCTTTGATTTGGTTCCAGAACCTTTTCGGACACCACGGCTATCGGACGCGCGGCCCGTTTATTGCACAACGCGGACTGTTTCATCCTGCCGCGATAGCCCGCTTGTCAAGCGCTGCGGGTCGAGAAAAGCAAATCGCGGGGCATCCTTCTGGCTTGACCTCGCCGGCATTTTGTTGCAGATTTCAAACCGACTGAAAGTGCACAGCAGGGAAAACGAACCAGCGATGAGTGACAGCGGGAAATGGCGCGTGATGGTCGTGGACGACGACCACATTGTACTCGGCGCGCTGGCAGAGACCTTGTCGGCGGAATTCGAGGCTACTGTGGCGTTCAACGGCCTCGATGCCCTCGAAAAGTTGGAACGCTATGAACCCGACCTGATCATTCTGGATGTGGTCATGCCGTGTGTGGACGGCATAGACACATGCCGGGCCATTCGCAAGAACGTTCGTTTCCGCCATGTGCCGGTGATTTTTCTCAGCGGCCATGACGAGTCGGTCTATCGCGACCGGCTGGCCGGATTGGAAGCCGCGCGCGTGTTGAAAAAACCGGTATCGCCCGCGCAATTGCTCGAAAGCTGCCGGAAGGTGTTGGACCATTCGGACATAAAAAGTCCCGCGCGCAAGCGGTATAAAATCACGGAATTGGAAACGCTGGAAACACGCAGCACAGTTCCGCCCGCAGGCGGTCTGTCAACCGCCACGGAGGTTTGCACAGTTCGCGATCTGCCGCGGCCGCCGGACTTGCGGCGCATCGAGGCCCCCGCCAGTACCGGCACCGCCCGGATCATGATCGTGGATGACGACCGCGACATTATCAGCTACATGTTGGCCGTCTTGCGCAATCGCTTCGAGGCGTTCGGGGTGCACGATCCAGTGTCGGCCATTTACAAGATCATTCGCTATCAACCCGATCTGATTATCCTGGATATTTCGATGCCGCGTCTCAGCGGCTACCAGCTCAGCCAGTTGCTGCGACTGAACCGCAATCTGCGGACGATCAAATTCATGTTTGCCTCATCGAAGGACAGCGCCCAGGAAATTGCCTATGCGAAGCAGCTGGGAGCGGCCGACTATCTGGTCAAGCCTTTCGAGCCGGAAGCCCTGCTGGAGAAGGTGCTGGCCATAGTCGAGGCACCGGATTTTATCATCCGCGAGAAAGCGATGACGTTTGATGAAATCCACCGGGCCGAAAGCGCCGATTCCGCGCCGTCGCAGTTCATCTGAGGCAGCAAGCAAATATTCCGAGGCGCGGCCGCAGGGCTACGGACGTTGGAAAAGCACCGTCGAGCAAAACGCTTGCTTTCTCCAGTTCCATACGGAATGGTTAGAAGGATCGAGTGCCGACAGGCAGGGCGCAGGGTATTTCAAACCATTTTCACAGACAGGAAGAACAGCATGATTCCGCATCCGGGGCATTGCAAATTTCGGCTCATCGCAACTCTTGCCGTCCTGACATTCGCCGCCGCGGTCCGGGGCGACAAAGAGCAGCCGAACATCAATGATCCGTTCGAGCCGACCCCGCCGCAGGTGGTGGAGGAAATGCTGAAATTCGCCGGCGTAACCGCCGACGACTATGTGTTCGATTTAGGCTGCGGCGACGGCCGCATTGTGATTGCCGCGGCGAAACAATTCGGCGCGCGCGGCTTTGGCGTGGACCTCGACCCCCAGCGCATCGAAGAGTGCAAAGAAGGCGCCGAGGCGGCCGGCGTCGCCGACAAAACGCAATTTGTCATCGCCAGCTATTTCGATGCGGACATACGGCCGGCCACTGTCGTGGCCACTTATTTGCTGGCCGAAACCAATCTCCGTTTGCGTCCGAAGTATTTCCGCGAACTGCGGCCGGGAGTCCGGCTCGTCTCCCATTGTTTCGACATGGACGACTGGAAGCCGGACAAGACCACCTATTCGGCCAAGGCGCGCGAAAACCGGATTTTGCTCTGGGTGATTCCGGCGCCCGTCGGCGGCGTATGGCGCTGGACCTCGGCGACCGAATCGGGCGGCCAAGCATTTCGGCTGGAGTTGCAGCAGCAGTTTCAAATGGTCAGCGGGACCCTCGCCGTCGGCGACTCGCCTGCGAAACCCATTCGCGACGTGTCGCTGTCCGGCCGCAACATTCAATTCCGCGCCACACTGGGGCAGGGGGCCAAAGCCGCGACCGTTCTATTCAAGGGCATGGTGGACGGCGACCTTATTAAAGGCACCCAAAAGGTGGAGCGCGGATCAGGCGGCGCCGGCGAGACCGAGTGGATCGCCCGGCGCGATCCTGTGGATATTTCAGGCGTCTGGCGCGTGTCTGTTCAGGGCGGCCCGGGGCCGCTGGACGGCCGGCTGAAGATCGCTCCGCGCAAGGACATCGGGCTCGAGGCCGTCTATGCCACGGACCGTCCGACCACTGAGACCGCCTTGCCGAGTTGGATTTCCTGGGGCACGAGTATCTACTTCGAGATCCCGCCCGCCGACAGCGAAGAAGAAGAGCGCGGGCCGATTTTTACGGGTGTTCTGGGCGCCCGCGAAGGCCGCGGGACCGTAAGCCGGAGCCACTGGCCGTCGCCGCTGCAATGGACGGCGGTCCAAGAAAAGCAGCAGGTGCCAGACCGCGACAAACCGCCCATACAACGCTGATTCCGCTCGCCAGAGACCGCGGACAAATTCGTTCTCGGTCCGATGCTGGATCGGCGCGGCGGATTCCATGCCTCATCGCAGATCCAAGCGGAGAGTGTCCATGATGTACGCACGCATTTGGGGCGCTGCCTTGTGTTTCTGGCTGGCTGTGCCGCAGACGTTGCCGGCTGCATGGTGGGAAATCGGATTTGATCGTTGGTATTACAAGGACGACTGGGAAGCCGAGTTCCTCAGCGGCGGCCAGATTTATGGAACGACGCTTCTGCTGCCCCTCGACATCACACGCGCATGGCTGGAGGTCTGGTCGAGTCGCGACTACACCCTGTATCTCAATGGCGAGAAAATTGGGCAGGATTGCGATGCCGGGACTATCGAATGTTACGATGTGACAGAAATCATTCACGGCGGGCGAAATGAAATTGTGCTCGCGGCAACAGGCGAAGTCATTGTCGAGGGCGGCGTGGTGCGCGCCAACGGCGAGGTCGTTGCCATCCGCAGCGACGCGACCTGGGCGGAGCGCGGCAAAGCCAGCCCCCGGCGGCAGGGCGGGCCGCGCGGGTACGCCGGCAACGCCCATCAGGCGCTGATGCTCGACTATACGCCCGCGCAGCGCGCCAAAGCGGCGGCCTCGCGCCTGCGCTCTCTGGCCGGACGCCTCCGCGACCGCGATCAGTATCGCTTCTGGCAGGTGCGCAACGTCGCCGAGGTGCTGGCCCTCCAAGGCCCCGACTACGACTTGCTTGACCGCGTTTTGCGCGGAGCCGCGGAAGCCGAGCAGGTCGCCGCACGAACCCACGATCCCATTCGCCGCCAGGACTGGGCCGCCGTCGAGCGGGTTCTCCATTCGCCCGCGGGAGCGGCAACTCCATGCTTCGAGGCTGCCGCCGAGTTCGAGACGCGCATTTCCGCGCTCTCCCTTCGCAACGACTGCCGCGCGTTAGAAATTCAGCTGGACCTGCTTGCCTCGTCGGCGCCGCTGGCCGAACCTTCCTGGCGAACTCGGTTTCAGTCCATCGAGGGCGATTGCCGCCGCGCTCTCGAAGCCGCGACACCCGAAAGTGTGCGCTGCCGACTGGCCTCCGACGGCCGCGCCGCTCTCGACCAGCTTCGCGCCGACATCGAGCGCCGACTCGGCCTCCGGCTCGATCCGCTCAATACCTCGACGCAAAACCGCCTCGGCTGGCTCCTCAGCAACGAACCAATGGACAACGACCCGCGCCTGTGGGAGTTTTCCTTCGCACCGCCCTCGGCCGAAGTGCTCGACCTCGCGGGCCTATGGAAATTCTCTCTCGATCCGAACAACCAGGGTCTAACGTCGGGTTGCGCCCGCGCCGATTTCGACGACTCGAAGTGGAAACGCATCTTCGCTCCTTACAAATGGGGCTGGGAGCGGCTCGGCTATACGATGGACAATCCGGCGTTCCGCGGCCAAAACAACAAACCATACAACGGCCACGCGTGGTATCGAAAGACCGTCGTGATTCCCGCCGCCTGGGCCGGCCGCGATCTCGAACTGGACCTCGGCGACCGCGCCGGGAATAACGGCGACTGGCTATATGTCAACGGAAGGCCGATTGCCGGAGCGTCGGCCCCACCGACCCAAAGCACACGCTCGTCCGACGCGTCCGATCTGTCAGACCTGTCCGACAAAGCCAACACTTCCGGCCGCTTCACGATTCCTGCTGCCCTCGTTCAATTCGGCACCCCCAACACGTTGGCCATTCGCGTCCACAACGGGGGAAATTGCGGCGGTTTGCTCGGCCCGCGCTTGCAGCTCTATCCAGCGGGTGCGCGCCCCGAACGCCTTCGCACGGTCTGCCAGGCGGGTATTGTCCACACGGCGACGTTCGCTTCAGGCGCACGGCAGGCGGCCTATTGCGGCGCCCTGTGTCCGGCGATTCTGGTTGCACAAACCGACAAGCAATTTCGCATCGGCGGCTGGGAGGCCAAAGGCTGGCCCGCGCCCCGCTATCTGCTCTACGATGAAAAAGAGGATTGGAAGATTCTTGCCCTTGAGTACGGCCTGACTGTCCGGGGCGAATCACTGGCCAAAAACTGGCTGCTTCTGATGCCTGACCCCGACCAGGTTGCCGCCACGTCATGCCCTTTGGCGCTGGTGGTTGTTCTTCAGCGGCGGCCCCGGCAAATACGATGGGAGCGCGAGCCTTCCGGCAGCTCGGCGCTGCTTCTGGACTTTGATACGTCCCCCGGCATCGTGGGACTGGTGCGCCCGCTGGGCCGGGTTGTCCCGCTCCAGAAAGACGAACAAGGTGTTCTCACGCCCCGGCCGTTCACCGACTCGATTTGCGCGCGGTGGGGCCGCATGATCCGCAATTATCCGATCGCATGGGCGGAGTTATACGAGGAGTATGACGACAAAGCCCGCGTTCGCATCGGCTACGACTATCTCGAAACCGATGACGACTGGAACACCGAACACGAGTTGCTCGCGCCGGTGCCTATGCTGTTTTATCACGCCTATGAGTCGGGCTGGCCCGGCGCCCGGCTGGAGGTCTGCGCCCGCCTGACCCCCGGCGCGGCCCACACGCCCGACCCCTCGGCCACGTGGTGCGGCCCAGCGATGGCGCGGCTGGGGCCGCGCAGCTTCGCCTACGAATACAATCGGCTCGAACCGCGCGTGCACTGGAAGGGCGTCGGCGCGTTCGCCGAAGTTCGCACGATGGGCGACAGCGATTTCGCCCAACTGCGCGCGTGGGGCGCCAATGCCTGCCGTCCCCAGATTGCCTTCCATGCCGATTGGTTCGTCAAAGGATTCTTCGAAAGCGGCGGCGCGCGCAGCGGCCTCGAAGGCTCTCTCCTCTGGGAGGCTCCCGCCGCTGCATGGCTCGATGACCTGATCGGGCGCCACCGCCGCCACAATCTGCTCTGCGTGCTGAACTGGTTCTGGAATGCCGACCATCCGCTTGAGGAGATCGGCGGCGCGCCGCCCAATTCCGCCCGCTACTGGCGCCACAAGCCTGCAGCGCGCCAGCGGATCCTCGACTTCTGGAGCAAGGCCGCCCAACACTGCGCCTCCCTGCCGCGCGATGCCGTGGCCTACGACCTGCTCAACGAGCCGGCGACCGTCCCCTGGGCCGAATACAACCAATTCATCCGCGACGCATCCGCCGCCATCCGCCGACACGACCCCACGCACACGATCTTCATCGAGAGCGCCAACGGCTGGGCGCAGCCCGAGGACTTCGACCGCCTCGAAGCGACCGGCGATGCCAACACCATCTATGAGTTTCATTTCTACGGCCCGCACGCCTTCGACTCCTACCAACGCGACATCTGGTTCCCGCGTTATGACCATCGGACGGAGTCGTTTGTCAGCGCTGAGTCGCTCGAAGAACGTCTCCTGCCTCCCCTTCGTTTCAGCATCCGCAACCGCGGGGCGGAATTGTGCCACGGGGAGTTCGGCATCACGTTTCTCGGGCCGGGCGAATCGCCGCGACAATGGCTGGAGGCCCTTCTCACGCTTCATGAAAAATACCGCATCCACTGGATGTGGTGGAACTGGGACGGCGGTGCAATCCACCGAACAGGTCTGGTGGCGGGCGACCGGGTGAATCCGCTCCTGACGACCTTGCGCGAGTTCATGGCGAAGTGAGCGCCCGCCAGATTCCCCGGCGCGAAATCAGCAGTTGCCTTTTGCCTGTTTGGCTTTCCACACTTTGCCCGATGGCCGCAGGGCCGAACGCACTGGAGGACCGAGGAAAACGTTGACCGGCTTGTTTCTTTCCCCCGACCTGTTTCCCCTTCATGCGGCGATCGTGTTTCTGTTCGGCGCCCTGGTCGGCAGTTTCCTCAACGTCTGCATCTATCGCCTGCCGCACGGCCAGTCGGTCAACCGCCCGCGCCGCTCCTTTTGTCCCGCCTGCGGCACCAGGATCGCCTGGTATGACAACATCCCCCTGGTCAGCTATCTGGCTCTGGGAGCGCTGTGCCGACATTGCGGAGCGCACATACCGTTTCGCTACTGGCTGGTAGAGTTGCTGACTGCGGTGCTTTTCACCGCCGTTTTTTGGGTGCACGGCTACACGGCGGCGACGCCCCTGTTTCTGCTGCTAACCGGCCTGCTCATCATCGCCACGTTCACGGACCTCGACCACTGGATCATTCCGGACTCGATTTCGCTGGGAGGAGCGGCGTTGGGAATCGCGGCCGCACTGGCATTGTCGGCCGCTTCCGCATCGGGCCGCTGGCCGCGGCTGAGCCAAACGTTCTATGTCCCCTGGCCGTTCGACAGCATGGGCGCGTGGCGGTTTGCGGCCAATTCACTGGTCGGTGCAATCTTCGGCTTCGTCATGCTGTGGCTGATTGGTGTGTTTGGCGCGATGACATTTCGAAAAGAAGCCATGGGCATGGGCGATATGAAGTTGTTCGCGTGCGTGGGCGCGTTCGTTGGGTGGCAGGGATGCCTTCTGGTGTTGGCGATTGCCTCATTCATCGGAGCCGCTGTGGGGCTTTCGCTGATTGCAGCGCAGTGGATTGTTAGCCGCCTGTGGCCGGCGGCGTCGAGTTTGCCGCAGGCGGCTCCGGCCGCCTCGCCGGCGGCCGTGTGCGAACCGTCGCACGCTGCTTCGCCCCCAGCGCCGGAGGGCGGCCCCCAGCCCCTGCCGGTGCGGGAGCGGCCCAGGGACCGGCGGCTGCATCATCTGCCTTTCGGGCCTTATATTGCGCTTGCCAGCTACGGGGTGGCCTTGTTTCATCATCCCATGATGGATTGGATGATTCGCCATTTGTTCTGGTTGGATTTTTTCAGCAAATAAACAGGAGAGATTGCGCGCGATGGAAATCACGGGTTCGACCCGGATTGTGGGGGTGATCGGTTGGCCGCTGACCTATACGCTGTCGCCGGTCATGCATAATGCGGCGCTGGAGAAACTGGGGCTGAATTTCGTTTATGTGGCGTTTCCCGTGCGGCCCGAGCATGTCCTCGACGCCGTGCGCGGACTTCGCGCCTGCGGGGTTCGCGGCCTCAATGTAACGATTCCCCACAAGGAACGCGTACTCGAACTGATAGATGAACTGTCGGTCGAAGCGCAGGCCGTCGGTGCCGTCAACACCATCCGGATGGACAGCGGCCGAATGTGGGGCGGCAACACCGACGTGTATGGATTTACCCAGGCGCTGCGCGACGTCGGATTCACCCTCGCAGGCAAACGCGTGGCTATTGCCGGCGCCGGCGGCGCTGCCCGTGCCATTGCCGCCGCCGCCCTGCTCGAAGGCGCAACCGCCGTGGCACTGTGGGACATCGTGCCTGGACGCGCCGAGAAGATTGTGGCCGACTTCCAACAGGCGCCGCTTCCCCATCGCCTTCTGGCCGCCTGCAACACCGAGGAAGACCGTCGCACGGCTTTGGCCCGATGTCATCTGCTGGTGAACGCCTCGCCCGTCGGAATGAAACCGGACGATCCGGCACCTGTGGATGTTTCGCTGCTGCCCGAAGGGTGCATGGTGTTCGATTCGGTCTATAACGTGGCGGAAACCGCGTTGATGCGGCAGGCGCGGGCGCGCGGCCTGCAAGCCCTCGGCGGCCTGACCATGCTGGTGCATCAGGGCGCACGGTCCTTTGAAATCTGGTTTGGCGCCAGGCCCGATACGGACCTGATGCTGGAACGGATTCGGGAAAAACTGCATAGCGGAAAGTAGATTCTCACATTCTCTTTTGATGATGATCGCTCATCGTGCAAACTTCAGTTTGCCGTTCGTAGTTCAAACTTTAGTTTGCCGTTCGTAGTTCAAACTTCAGTTTGCCGTTCGTAGTTCAAACTTCAGTTTGCCGTGTTTCCCTTTACTTCAGTGAGGCTTTCGACTCACAACCAATACAAAAGAACGATCCCACCGTAGGTGGAAGAACTTACGGTAAGATAAAGTCCCAGCTCCAGACATCTTAAATTTCACAAGGAATAGCAGTCTTTTTTCTGCAAGAAAATCAAAAACATACAACGTGCTGGGAATTTGCGTTCCCAACTTGCTATGGCGCCCGAACCCACCCTGGTGTTTTTCTCCGGTCTGGCCGCCGACCAGCGGCTTCTGGCGGCACAACGCGCCCTGCCGTGGCCGGTTGAGGTCGTTCCATGGATTCGGCCGCAGCCGCGCGAAACGCTGTCCAGCTATGCCGAGCGGATGGTCGAGCACATTCACGCGCCGTCGCCGTATTTCCTCGGCGGCGTTTCGCTGGGCGGCATGATCGCCCTCGAAGTCAGCCGCTGGACCCGCCCGCAAGCCGTATTTCTGATCGCCAGCGCGCCGTCGGCCCGCGGAATCGCGCCGCTTTGGCGCTCGGTCGGTCGGCTCGTGGGCCTGATGCCGTTGCCTTTGTTTGGTGCCGGCCTCGCGCTGCTGAAACCGTTCTCGCCGGCCATGCGCGAACTGCGGGGCGAGCATTTGGAACGGGTTCGGGAGATGAGCCGCGATGCGTCGCCTCAGTTTGTGCGCTGGGCGTGCCGCGCGGCAACAACGTGGACAGGCGTGGACCTGCCCCATGCCCCTGTTTTCCATATCCACGGCGACCGCGACCGGGTGATGCCGCTGCGGCGGCTCAAACCCGATTATATCGTGCGCGGCGGCGGCCACATGATCGTAATGACCCACGCCGAGGAAGTGAACCGCTACCTCGCGGACCGGGTTCGGGCCATTTTGCAAAAACTGTAATGCCCTTGCGGGCAACACAGCAGGATTCGCGGGACTTGTGTGTGTCTCCTGGCCAAGAAACTTTCGCCCTAAAAATCCTGTGAACCCTGTCCGGGATTTCCGCTTTCTTTCCAAACCGTTGAACGCTTGGGGTTGGCAACGTGCGGAAACGCAAAACAAAGCCGTATGCGACGCAAGACCCCGCTCTGCCGCAAGGTCTAACCGGCTGGATAGACCGAAACCAGCGGCATTTTCGTCGCGCGCTCCTGGCCTGGTTCCGGCGCCATGCGCGCGACCTGCCCTGGCGGCGCACGCGCGATCCTTACCGCATCTGGCTTTCCGAGATCATGCTGCAACAAACCCGCGTCGGTACGGTGGTCCCTTATTATCGGCGTTTTCTGAAAGCCTTCCCGACGGTGAAGGCTTTAGCCGCTGCCCCGCTGGACCGCGTCCTTAAACTTTGGGAAGGACTGGGCTACTATAGCCGCGCGCGGAACCTTCACCGTGCCGCACAGGCGATCGCAGGCGAGCGGGGCGACCTATTCCCCCGGTCCGCGGCCGAATGGCAGCATCTGCCCGGCGTCGGCCGCTACACCGCCGCGGCCATTGCCAGCATTGCATTCGGCGAGCGGGCGGCCGTGCTCGACGGCAATGTGCGGCGCGTGCTGATCCGGCTGTTCGCACTGGACCGGCCGCCGGCAGCACCACGCACAACTCGGCTTCTCTGGGCGATGGCCGAAGCGCTAGTTCCCCTGTCACGACCGGGCGATTTCAATCAGGCCATGATGGAACTGGGCGCGCGGGTTTGCACGCCGCGCAATCCGCATTGCGGCCTCTGCCCCGTTCGAGGTCTTTGCGAGGCGCGAAAATCCGGCCGCCAAAATGATCTGCCCTTGCGGCCGGCGAAAAAGCTATTGCCTCACTACCATATTGTTGCGGCGGCAATCCGCAAGCGCGGACGCTATCTTCTGGGCCGGCGGCGTCCCGATGAGATGCTGGGCGGGCTGTGGGAATTTCCCGGCGGGAAAGTGGAAAAGGGCGAAACGCACGAACAAGCGCTGCGGCGGGAAATCCGGGAAGAGATGGGCATCGAGATCGCCGTCGAACGCCATGTCGCATCCGTCCGCCACGCTTACTCGCATTTTGCCATCACGCTGCACGTCTATCTGTGCACTCTGGTCGCCGGCCGGCCGACCCCTCGGCATCACACGGCTCTTGCGTGGGTTGCGCCCTCCCAATTCGATCGCTATGCGTTTCCCGGCGCCGACCGCAAGTTTCTCCACTTGCTATAAGGGGCAGCGTTACGCTTCCGGAAAATCCGGCTTGATGCGCCGGCGGCAAAGACGGCGCGACCGTTCCTTTTTCGCGTCGCGTTCGACCTTCGGCGCCTTCGGCGGCAAAGGGATGCGCGGCTTGGGCGCGCGAGGCTGTCTGTTTCGAGGCATGGGAAATGCCTGCCTCCGTTCCATCATGCGACGCGGCGGCAGGCCAACAGCCGAGGAAGATGCACCGCCGGATTGACTTCTTCTCCCAAAAAGGGCGCGATCTCACGGCGAAAGATTCCAGGGCCGCCGCAAAAGCGAGAGCAAGGGGTGGTCTTGCGATGAACCAGGGCCGCAAAGCGGCAGCATGGCTGCCGCAGTCCAAAATGTCTGCGTCGCAGACTCCAAATACTGCAAAGCAGAAGTCCGTGGCTTTTGAGTTCGGCAGCCGTGCTGCCGCTGTTGCCCGACAAGGTTCGACCCATCGTATGCGGGCTATAGCCATAACCAATCGCAGGATGCCCAAACACGGCATGCTCCATCGAGGTGCCTGGATTTTGGCTGGATCTTGAAACGAAAGAGGCTCAAAAGCAACGATGCCGTTGTGGAGCACCTGCCATTACGCCCGCCGCCGGTGGCGCAGGCTGTCGTAAAGGGCTGCGGCCACAATCGCCGCCCCGATGATGATCCGCTGTGTGATGGCGTCCACGCCCACCGTGTTCAAGCCGTTGTTCAGGATCGCCATGATCAGCGCGCCGATGGCCGTGCCCAGAACCGACCCCTCGCCGCCCAGCAGACTGGTGCCGCCGATCACCACCGCCGCAATCGCATAGAGCTCATAGGCCTCGCCGGCCAGATAGCTGCCCTCCGACAGCCGCACCCAATAGACCATGCCTGCCAGCGCCGCGCACAAACCTGAAATCGCGAACGCGGCGATCCGCACACGGTGAACCGGCACGCCCGACAGCCGGCTCGCCTCCGCGTTTCCCCCTGTCGCATAAACGTACCGTCCGAATCGCGTCCTGCTCAGAACAAACCACGCCACCGCCACGGCGGCCAGCGAGACTGTGATCGGCAGCAGATAGCGGATGGTTCCCGAGCACGCCAGACGCTGCGGCACCTTGCCGCTGATCAGATACGCCAGTCCGCGCGCAACCAGAAACATGCCCAGCGTCACGATGAACGACTGCACGCGACCCCACACCGTGATTGCGCCGTTGATCCAGCCGCCCCCCACGCCGGCCGCAAGACATGCCAGCGCGGCCGTGCCATAAGCGACCGTCGGCGACACCCCTTCGCCCAGCAGCGCGCGCGCCGTCACCACAAACACTACATTGCACAGTGCCAGGAGCGATCCGACCGACAAGTCAATGCCCGCCACCAATATGACAAACGTCATCCCGACGCCAAGGATCAGATTGATCGCGCCCTGCTCGATGATCAGGCGCTGATTGTGCCAGTTGACGGCATAGCGGCCATCGGCTTCCTCGACCAGAAGAAAAATGGGTGCGCGCAGCCGCCACTGCGAAAGGTGCCAGAAGTTCCCGCCCCAGTCGAGCGCCGACAAACCGGTCAAAATCACGTAGATCGCGGCCATCACCGCGAGCAGCGGAAGCAAGCGCCGAAATTCGGATGTGCCGGCTGATTTCATGGCAGACGCTGCAACAATAAGGATAGGACGGATAGGTCGGATTGGACCTATCCGTCCCAAAGGTTGTGTTTTGCCTCAATCCAGCGCGCCTACTTGCCCATCTTGCGCAAGTTCTCGAGGCAGCGCCTCACATCGCCCAAGGGGTCTGGTCCGCCGCGCTCATGCTCGACGATATACCACTCGGTGCCGCCTTTTTCGCAGAGAGCAAACACCTCGTCCCACTTCACGTCGCCCTCGCCGATCACCGCGGTTTTCGGTCCGCCGGCTTCCTTGAGGTGAATCGTGGTCGAACGGCCGGGGAATTTGCGCAGCACCGCATACGGATCGCCGCCGCCTTCCAGACAATTGCCGATGTCCAATTGCATAACCACCTCTTTGTTTGTGGCGCCAAAGAAAATATCCCAGGGCGTCTCGTCGCCGATCTTCTTGAAGTCGCCCCCGTGGGCATGGTAGCCGACCAACATGCCGTCGGCTTTGACCTTCTCCGCCAGCTCGTTGAACAGCTTGGCGGTCTCCAGCCAGGTTTCTTTCGAGGCCGCGCGCTCCTTCGGCATACTCGGAACGATGAGGTATTTGTTGCCCAGAATCTTGTTGAACTCGACCGTCCCCTTGAGATTGTCGCCCAGAAGGGTGGACAGGGCGGTGTGCGTGCCGCAGCAAACCAGGCCGTTGTCGTCCATGAGTTTGCGCAGCTCTTTGGCGTCGCGGCCGTAATAGCCGGCATATTCGACGCCCGCATAGCCCATCTTGGCCACCGCCGCCAAAACGCCCGGGAGGTCTTTGGCGCATTGCTCGCGCACCGAATACAGCTGCAGCCCGATAGGGATTTTCTTGCTTTTCCTGCCGGCTTCTTTCTTGCCCTTGCCGACCCGGGCGGCCTCGGCTTCGCGCGCGAGCACTGTCGCGGCGGTCAAACCTGCCGCACCGATCTTGAAAAAACTGCGTCGGGAGATTCCTGGATTGGAAAGTTCCATGATCACGGACTCCTTTCTATTTGGAATGGAGGCATTTCAGCCATTCGTTCACATCCGCCCGCGCGACTGCCTGGGTTCGCAGCTCGAACTTCAGTTTGCTGTGTCATTGGCTCGCTTCAGTGCGTCTTTCCTCTCGCGGCCGATGCAAAACGAAAACGCTTTCGCGCGGGATTGACCTCCGGCAAACTGACATTTGAGATACATGCCGTTTGTGTTCCACTCCCACCACTATGGCAACTCCACGTTCTCAAAGACAAACGGCACCGCCACCGTCTCCACTGCGCCGAAAACCGCCGCCCGCATTTCCAGCGGCCCGGTGGGATTGCCAAAACCGAATTCCACCTGCAACTGCCCGACGCCGTTGGTTACCTCCTGCCGACGGCTGACGGAATTGGGCACGAGCCGTTCGCCTTGCGGGTTGAAAAAGTCAAAGTCGCCCAGCCGCCGAACATCCCCCGACGCCTCCAGAGTAACCATGCCGCCGGCCGCCCGGATCACTTTCAAGGTTACTGCCTGCCCGTCGCCGAGGTCCAGCGCTGTCCCGACCAGCGCCTCGATATCGGGAAACCGGCGTTCTTTCATCTCGCCAATCTGAACGGCGATCTTGCCCTCGACGCGGCGCAGCATTTTCGCCCCCGGTGCGGGAAGACCCAGATGCGCCGTCACCGCCGCCGTCGTCCCGCCGGTCTGCTCCGGAATAGCAACCGCCACCCGAACCTCGCGGCCCTTGGCCGGCCGCAAGGCAGTTACGCCAACCGACGCAGCGGCGGACGCTGTGGTCTGAACCTTGATCGAGCGGCTGACCGACTCCGTGACGGTTGCCCCCTCGGAAACAGCCTTCCGCGTTGTCCGTGTCACGGACGTCAGAACCGGTACCGAGGCCCCTGTGTCGTCGAGGGCCCGAAGAATCTCGATTTCGCCGACACTGCGAATCCGCCGGCCGTCGGTTACGCGCACCACCAGCGCCAAATCCACGCCGGGCGTTTGTAATTCGGTAACTTCCGGTTGCGGCACAGCCGCAGCTTTCGCGCGAATGACGGACACCCCGCTCAGGGCAACCTGAACGGGCGGCTGCGCATCCGCGGCAAAAAACAGCGCGCTTATCGCAATGATCATCGAGCGACTGGGCATTTTTTTCATGGCGACCCTCCGTTGCCTTGCTAGCAGCGGAAATGCTGGACGGCGCCCGGCCGGCGCGTCAAGTCCCAAGCGCGATCCAAATTGTGGGAAATGGATTGACAGAAAGGCCGCACAGGGTTTTGGTTCCGAAGGGTCGTCAGCGGGAAAGACTCTTCTGACAGCGGAGGTGCAGGACAATGAAATCTGGCCGAATCAATCGGAGACGATTTGTCGCAACCACGGCATTGACTGGCGTCGGTTTGACGGCCGCCAACTACGCGCGTGCAGCCGGCGCCAATGAGAAAATCGGCGTCGGGTTTATCGGCTGCGGCGGCCGAAGCGGCGCCCATATCCACATGGTCAAGAAACTCATTGAGGCCGGCGAACCACTCGAAATTGTCGCCTTGTGCGATGTCTATAAGCCGCGCGCCAACAAAAAAGCCGACGGCACCAGCGCCCGCATTTACCTGGACCATCGCGATCTGCTCGCCGATCCCGCCGTAGATGTCGTTTGCATTGCCACGCCCGATCACCATCACGCCCAGCAGGCCATTGACGCCATGCGCGCAGGCAAGGACGTCTATTGCGAAAAGCCCATCAGCCATTGGCGCCAGTTCGAACTCACCAAGGAACTGGTTCGCGTGGCCCGCGAGACTAAACGGGTCTTTCAGGCCGGCACGCAAGGGCTCGGCGATCCGGTGTGGCGCCAGGCCGAGCAACTGGTCCGCGAGGGCGCCATCGGCCAGCCCGTCCATGCGCAATGCGGCTATTTTCGCACCGGCGACTGGGGCGAGCGCGGCATGCCGATTGACGATCCCAATGCCAAACCCGGACCGGACCTGCTCTGGGAGAAGTTCCTCGGCGACTCGCCCAAACGTCCCTTCGATGTCAGCCGCTTTTTCCGCTGGCGCATGTACGAAGACTATGCCGGCGGACCGGTGACCGACCTCTTTCCCCACACCTTGACGCCCGTTGTCAAAGTGCTCGGCGTAAAGTTCCCCAGCGTAGTCGTGGCCACAGGTGGCATCTTTCGCTATCCGGAGCGGGAAATTCCCGACACGTTCAACATGCTAATGGACTATCCGGAGAAACTGACCATTGCGGTGCTGGGAACCCAGGCCAACGACTATGGCGTGCCGGATGTTTTTCGCGGCTGGGATGCCGCGCTGTATTTCGAGGGACAGAACATTGTCCTCCAGCCGGTGCGCGAGGCGAATAAGGAAAAACGCGTAATCCCGACGGAACGCCAAATGGCGCGCGAAGGCTCGGCCGAAACCTTCGAGAATCACTGGCGCGATTTCCTCCGCTGCGTTCGTACGCGCGAAACTCCGCAAGGCAACATCGAACTGGCCTATCACGTCCAAACGGCCTTGCAGATGGGCATGCTGTCGCTGCGTCACGGCAAGGCCGTGAAGTTCGACGCGAAGAAGGAAGAGATAGTGATATGACATGAACGGCGGAGCCGTCCGCAACGACTACGGGATCCGCACTGACGGGAGGGGACGTCGTGAAGGATGTTGGTCAACGTCTGTCAGCCCGACCGGAAGCGGCAGTCGAATGGTTGAAGCAAAAAACCCGCCGCGCAACGAAGCGAACCCTGGTGACCCCGAACCGCGGGTGCTGTTTATAAAACACCCTGCTTGCAAAGAAGCGAAGAGGGCACGGAGCATAGCCATCCTTGCGTTCCACCTGGTCGGATAAAAGCGGCAGCACGGCTGCCGCAGTCCAAAGCAAAAGCATTCCGCTTCGCCGGATCAGGGCAAACATTTTGGAGTGCGGCAGCCATGCTGCCGCTTTTCTGCAACGCTTCATCGCAAGACAACCTATCGCCCCCGGCTTTTACGGCCGGCCTTTTTCAATCCTGATTTTCAATTTTGAGATCTAGCCCTCTGGCAAAAATCTGTTTGGTTGCGGCCGAAGGCTACGTTAGGGTCAAATTGGGCTTGACTGAGAACAAGCCGCTGTTTGAAAGCTGGAAGCAGGCAGGGAAATATTCATACTCCGCCCACGGAAATCGGGAATTCAAGAACCGGATCGTGCCGATGCGCGACCAAGCGGCAAAGGGCGGGCAGGTACTCTTTTCAAGGCCGCCATGTAAGCATTTGGACACGGTCTGGTGACATGCACTCTGGCGGTTTGGTTTTTTCCATTACGTTCGGAGGGAATCAAAATGAACCGACGGATCGCAATCGCAGCGGTTGCGCTGATTGGGCTTGGGGTATGCGCTGCCGGCGCGAGCGCCCAGCAAACGTTCAAAGAGATGGTCGGGCCAGTTCAGATCGGTCCGGTAACGCAAACTTCGCCGCTTCTTGTGCCGTTCATCACGTGGGGCGGCGACATGGCGACGTTCTACGCGAACGGCGGGCTGGAGACGAAGCCGGGAACGATTTTTCAGAAGCAGGGACTGAATCTCAAACTGACGCCGGGGGATGATTTTGTCCAGCAGGTGCGCGACTACCTCGCGGGCAAAACGCCCTTCCTGCGCGGCACATTTCGGATGATCGGCATGGCCAGCGAGGCCATCGGCAGCGACCCGCGCACCAAGGGCGTGGTGATCCTGCAGCTGACGTGGTCGGCCGGCGACCACTTGGTCGTGCGCAGCCATGTCAAGACCATCAGCGATCTGAAGGGCAAGACTCTGGTGCTGCAAACCGGCGGGCCGCACGTGGGCATGTTGGACGATATTCTCAAGACCGCGCGCCTGAGCTGGGACGACATCAAGATTGTCTGGGCCAAGGATTTGACGGGATCGCCCGACTGCCCTGCCGAAATATTTCGCAAAAACCCCAACATTGACGGATGCTTTGCCATCAGTCCCGATATGATCGGTCTGTGCGGCGGATTGCAAAACACCGGCACGGGCGCCGAGGGCACGGTCAAGGGCGCGCGGGTCCTCGTTTCCACCGCCGAAATGGCCCGCTCGATCGCCGATGTCTATGTCTGCCGAAAGGACTTCTACGACGCCAACAAGGCTCTGATCACCAGGTTTGTGGCCGGCTACCTCAAAGCATGCGAAGAGATCGCCGAGTTGAAAAAGGAATATGAGAAGAAGGGCTCGCCGGCCTACACGCAGCTTCTGACCCTGACCCAAAGCATCTATGGCAAAGACATCATTCCGACGCTCGAAGAGGCCCACGGCCTGCTGTCCGATTGCGTGTTTGTGCATTATCAGGGCAACGTCGAGTTCTTTACGCAGCCCAACAACCTCCACGGCTTCGAGGCGTTCCAGAAATCGGCGCTCGATCTGGCCGTCGGCCGCGGCTATGCCAAGATTCGGACGGGCTTTTTCCCCTCGGGCCTCGACTACACCTCATCGGACTTTGTCGGCTACCTGAAGGGAACGGCCACGGCCGAATTTGTGGACATTCCGGCGGCCCCGGGCGCCAGCGCCGACGCCATCTATGAGTTCAGCGTCAGCTTCGATCCGAACATTACCGAGTTCGATCCGGTGCGCTATGGCGCGGAGTTTCAGCACGTAGTCGAGACGGCCGACAAATTCGGCAATGCGGTGTTTCTGATCCGCGGCCACTGCGATCCCAGCAAGGTGCTCTATGAGATTGTCCAGGCGGGGATGAAAAAGGGCATTTTGCAGCGCACAGGCACACCGGGCAACTATCGCTATTCGCTGCGGGGCAAGCCGCTGGACCTGTCGCAGACGGCAGAGATTGTCAAGATGATCGAGGCGGGGGAGTTCGACGGCGTCCCCGAATTCAATCCGCGCGCGACCTTGCAGGCCGCGCTGAACATTTCGCAGCGGCGCGCCGAGGCCGTGCGCGACGCCATTATCGCCTATGCCCAGCAGAAAGGCATCAAGATAGACAAGACACAATTCCAGGCCGTCGGCGTGGGCGTTCGCGAGCCGTTTATCGCCGTGCCGCGCGACAAGGACCAGATTCGGCAGAACACGCGCGCCCAGTTCCGTCTGGTGCGCGTGGCCGCCGAGATGGAAACCGTTCCCGAGCTGTAAAGGCAAAGGTTCCGCAACCGTGCACATTGACGGGAAACGAGAGGAAACAATGAAACAACAACCGACGGGTGCCGCGGCCTGGATGGTGCTGGCCATATTGCTCTTGGCTCCCGGAATTCTTCCGGCGCAGCCGGCCGAAGAGACGCTTCATCAGGACAACGTGATGATTGTCCTCGATGCGTCCGGCTCGATGGACGAGCGGATGGCGGGCAATGTCCGGAAAATTGACGCCGCCAAGAAAGCCCTGATCGCGGTGCTGGATCAGGTGCCGCCCGACACGCACATCGGTTTGCTGGTTTTCAGCGCGCGCAATCTCCGGAATGACTATGTCTATCCGCTCGGCCCGCGCCACGACGCGCGGCTCCGGCAAGCCATCCTCCAGCCTCAACCGGGCGGCAATACGCCGCTGGGCGCATACATCAAGAAGGGAGCCGATCTCCTGCTCGAACAGCGCGCCAAACAGCGCGGCTACGGCACCTACCGCCTGCTCATCGTCACCGACGGCGAATCCACCGATCAGCTCGTGGACCCCTATTTGCCCGACGTGCTGGCCCGCGGCATCATTGTGGACGTTATCGGCGTGAACATGAAGGCCGACCACACGCTGGCAACAAAGGTGCATTCCTACCGGCGCGCCGATGATCCGGCCTCGCTCCAGCGGGCCGTGGCCGAAGTGTTTGCAGAAGTCAGCGATAAAGACACCGGCGCGGCCGATGAAAGCCTGCTGGCGGAAATTGCGGCCATCCCCGAAGAAATGGCGGCAGCTATGGTGCAGGCTCTGTCCAACACCATTGCGGACAACCAGCCGATTGGGACCAAGGCATCCGCCGTCGCAGCGGCCGAGACGCCAGCGGGTGCTCGACCATCCCAGGCCCAGACGCCGGTGCGGCCGAAAGCCGGGACGCCTGCGCGGAGAACACACAAATCCACAGGCAATGGGTTTGAGATCCCCTTTGCTGTGGTTCTCGCTGTGGTCATCGGGATCATGATCGCAGCATTGCGTTTGGCCAAAACCGGCGGCAGAGCCCGTGGGCGGGGGAGGACGCGCCGTCCATGAGCGAGCGAAACCCCAAAGGATGCCTGCTGGCGGCATTGATCTGGCTCGTCATCCTCGGCGTGCTGGCGGTCGCCGCGAAATTCTTCCTTCTGCCGGCGCTTCAGGAACGCCACGAACGGAAGGAAGAGGGCTACAAGCACAAAATCCGTCTGGCAGCCGACTCGTTTTCCGGCTACTGCATCCTGCGGTCGGCGGCGATGGCTTATGAGCTGCGCGCGCAGGGAATCAAACTGGTGGTCGAGGACGACAAGGCCGACTACGAGGCGCGGATGAAGGCACTGCGCGCCCGCCAGTTCGAGATGGCCGTCTTCACGGTGGATTCGCTGGTGCTGACCGGCGCGAAACTGGGCGAATTTCCGGCTGTCATTGTCGCCGTAATAGATGAAAGCAACGGCGCCGATGCAATCGTGGCGTATAAGTCGGCCGTGGGCAGTCTTCAGGACCTCGACCATCCGGACGGGCGGTTTGTCCTGACGCCGCAGTCGCCGAGCGAGTTTCTGGCGCGCATTGTCAAAGCCGATTTCCATTTGCCGCGCCTGCCCGAGAAGTGGTGGATCGCAGCCGAGGGCGCGTCGGACGTGTTCCGGCAATTTCGCGCTGCCGACAAGACCGCCAAACGCGCCTACGTGCTGTGGGAACCCTATGTGTCGAAGGCTCTGGAAATTCCCGACGCCCACGTGTTGCTCGACAGCGCGAAGATCAAAGGCTACATTCTGGATGTGCTGGCGGCCGAGCGCACATTTCTGGCCGAAAACCCTGCTCTGGTCCGCGCGGTTGTCGAAGCCTATTTCCGAGTCGCCTATGTGTGGGCGCAAAAAAGCGACGGGATGAAAAGCATGGTCATGGCTGACGCACAGAAGACTGGCACCGAGAGCCTGACCGACGCGCAGGCGGCCAAACTGGTGCAAGGCATCGAATGGAAGAACACCCTGGAGAACTACGCCTATTTCGGCTTGCAGGGCACGCCGGCCGCCGGCGGTCCGCCGCCCATTCAGGAGTCCATTGCCAATATCGCCCGCGTGCTCGTCCAGACGGGCGCGCTGCCGGCCGATGCCATCCTCGGCAGGGAACATACGCTGTTCTCGGATCAAGTGTTGAAAACCCTTCTTGCGAGTAAATTTCATCCGGGGCGGCTGGCCAATGTCCTCAAGGGGCCTGGCCTCGAGAGTCTGCCCGCCGAAAGCGTTCGCACCCGCGGGCCCCTGCGGGCGCTGAGCGATGCGGAATGGGAGAGCCTGAGGGCCGTCGGACAGATCAAAGTGGAGGACATTAGTTTCGCCCGCGGCAGCGCCCGATTGAGCGAGGAAGGCCAGCGGCGGCTCGATGAACTGGCGCGCAAACTGTCGGCCTGGCCCGAATACTATCTGGTGGTGGAAGGCAATGCGCGCGCGGAAGGCGATCCGGAGGCGAACCTGCAGCTAGCACAGGCGCGGGCGAAAGCGGCGGCGGACTATCTGATCGCCCGCGGCGTGGCACCGACGCGGATTCGCGCGCGAGCAGTTCCGCCGTCTCTGAAGGAAGGCGCCGCACAGTCGGTGTCGTTTGTATTAAAACAGTTGCCCTATTAACCAGGGCGGCCCTATAGTCGGCGGTATGAAGGCAGGCAGGCCAGAATCAATCTATTCGGCCGCATCGCGCGGCGCGCAACTGGAGGCAGAGATCAAAAAACGGGTCCTGTGGCAACTGCTGTCCAGTCCCCTGACGGTCGGGCCCGTGCTGGCGGGCGCAACGGTGCTGGCGGCGATGTGGACGTTCGGGCTGCGGTCGGGCGTGGCCGCGTTCGGCGGCATTGCGGCCATTCTGGGTGGCATTGGAGTATTCTTTACGCGGCTGTTCCTGAGCTCCGAGGCGCTTGTCCGGAAAACCCTCGCCCAAATGCAGAAGGAGGCGCGCGACCAACACGAAAAGGAGCTGGACGCTCTGGAAAAGGAGCTTCGCGCAACGGCCGACGATCGTCGCGACGAGACGTGCCTGCGCGATCTTCGAGCGCTGATGAAAGCGTTCGAGGAAGGCGGCCAGTGGTCGGAAACGCTGAATCCGCGCCTGACGTTTGACATTCTGGGCGGCGTCGGCCAACTTTTCGACAGCTGTGTGCGGTCGCTGCGAAAAGCGCTCGAACTGTGGCGAACGGCCAAACGGATGTCCACCCGCGAGGCGCGGGCGCCGATCCTCGAACAGCGGAAACGCATCATTGACGATGTGCAAAAAAGCGTGACACAGCTGGGCCATCTTCTCGCCGGGGTTCAGAGCCTCGATACGAGCAGCGCGGCGGGCGACTCGGAACTGGCGCGAATTCGCGCCGAACTGGACCAAAGTCTCGAAGTGGCGCGGCGGGTCGAGCAGCGCATGAAATCGCTGGATTCCGAACTGGGGATGGCGCCTCTGCGTGCAGGAAGAGAACCCGCTGAAAAAGATTCATAGGCCGGAAGCCCGGCTCAGAATGGACGAAGGGGACAGAATGGACAATACATGAGGTCTTGCGGCGGCCCCAAAAAGCCCCGCATCCTTCAAAAAGGAGAAACCCATCCATGTTCAGGGCACTGGGAAGATGGATCAAGGCGGTCATGTATCTGCTGACCGGCCAGATTGACGCCGCGCGCCGAACGCTGGATACCAACCCCTATGTCCTGCGCGCCAAGTATGAGGAGATCATCCGCGAAAAGACCAACCGCATCCAGCAGTATAAGCAAGCGGTCGCCGGACTGATCGCCCAGCAGGAAGACAAACTGGCCAAAGTCAAAACGCTGACCGACGAGGTGGAGAAACTCGAGCGGCTGAAAGCCGGCGCCCTCGCCAAAGCCAAACAGCGCGTCGAGGCTCTCCAAGCTCAGGGCCGCGATAAGGAAGCCATACAGCATGACGAAGACTACATGAAATGTCTGGCCGCCTATAACGATTTTTCTTCGACGCTGGCGGAAAAACGGGCGCGGATTGCCGAACTCGAACAGGATGTCGAGCTATACGGCACGCGCATCAAAGAACACAAAGTCCAACTCTCCCAGCTGGTTCGCGAGATCGAGCAAATCAAGGCCGAGGCCGTGGACGCCGTCGCCGACATTATCACTGCCCGCCAGGAACGCGAACTGGCTGACGCGCTGTCGGGCATTGCCGAGGATGGCACCGCACAGGAGCTGCAGCGCATGCGCGAGCTGCGCCGCGAGGTCAAGGCCGAGGCCCGAATCTCGAAGGAACTTGCCGGCACCGATGCCCGCGTCCAGGAGCGCGAGTTCCTCGAATACGCCCGCACGACCGCAGCCAACGATGAGTTCGAACGTCTGGTGGGTCTGGCGCGCGCAGCCGACGCCTCCGAAAAATCGCCCGCCGCGGCCCCGCAGGCCGAGAAAAAATCTGCATTGCCCGAATGATTGGATAGGGTGGACGTTGACTAATTCAGGTTCCCATTCATTCCGTACCCTGGATACCCAAAAGGAGAACGGCCATGAAACAGGATCATGGTAAAAATGTGTTCATCGCAGCCATCGCGCTCATCGCAGCGCTCTGCTCCGGCGCGGCTCTCAGCGCCGGCGCGCCGACACCCAGCTTCTCGCTGGCCTGGAGCGAATACCCCTCCTGGAGCACGTTCGGCGTCGCCCATGAAATCCAGCTCATCAATGGAAAGAAAGGGGCGCTCGGGCCCATCGAAGAAAAATGGGGCGTGGACATCGAACTCAAGGAAGCCGAATACGACCCCTGCCTCGTAATGTATGGATCGGGCAAGTGCGACGCCGCCTGCATCACCAATATGGACGCGCTCAATCCCAGTCTGACGCGCCCGTCGGTGGCCATTCTGCCCAATTCGACCAGTTTCGGCGCGGATGCCCTGATCGTGACCAAAGATATTACGGACATCAAGCAGCTGCGGGGCAAAAAGGTCTATGGACTGGCCAAGACCGTCTCCGAGTATTGCTTCGTCCGCAACCTCGAACTGCTGGGTGAAAATGAAAAGGACTACGTGTTCACCAACATGGACCCCGCTGCGGCCGCTCTCGCTATGCAGCAAAAACAGCGCGGCTTCGACGCCATCATCGTGTGGAACCCCTTCGTGCTCGAAACCCTCAACCGCCGCAAGGATGTGCACGTGCTCTTCGACTCGACCAGCATCCCCGGCGAGATTATTGACATGGTGGTCGTGGCCCAGGCTTCGCTCGACCAGCCGGGCGGCAAAGCCTTCGCTCTCGCCGTCATTGACACCTACTACGCGATCAACCGGCGGCTGGCCGATCCGAAAACCGCCGATGAAACGCTGATCGCCCTCGGCGAGAAATTCTCGCACCTCGACCTGCCGTCCATGCGCAAGGTTGTCCGGCAGACCCGCTTCTACAGCACGCCGGAAGAAGGCCTCAAGATCCTGACCAGTCCGTCCACGCAGGAGATCATGAAGAAGGTCAGCGCCTTCTGCGTCAGCCATGAGATCGTGCCCAAGGCGCCGACCATTGGATTCGGCGACAAAGCCGCCGCACCCAATGCCGCCTTCCGGCTCGACCCGACCTATATCGAGGAATATCTCAAGCAGGAGAAATCCAAGTAAGCCGATGATTCGCAAGCCCATTCCTGCCCGCTGGTCGCTGGCTCTCGGAGTCCTGTCGGTTCTCGTTCTTCTCGCCGTCTATACGGGCCTTTCCCTCTGGCAGCATCATCGCAATCCCGAGGATACGACGATTCCGACGTGGAGCCAGCTGGCGGTCGGTGTGAAACAAATCCTCGAGCCCAGTGCGCGCGACGGCCAGCGGTGGCTCGTCGCCGACGGCAAGGCCACGCTGATCCGGCTGTTCCTCGGCCTGCTGTGCGGCATCGCCGGCGGCATTGTTCTGGGCCTTTTGATGGGCTGCTATCCGATCATCGAGGCCTTGCTGGTTCCCCCGCTCTCGCTTCTGGCCAAGGAACCGCCGACCGCCATGCTGGCCGTGTTTTTCGTGCTCGTCGGAACCGACACCGAGATGTATGTGGCCATGATCGCCTTCGGGATCCTGCCAACGCTGAGCCAAACCGTGTATCTGGGGGTTCGGGATGTGCCGGCCGAACTCCTTGACAAAGCCAGCACGCTCGGCGCTTCGCAAATCGAGATCATCTGGAGCATCATTGCGCGCGCGATCTTTCCCAAGATCATTGACGTTGTCCGGCTGTCCATCGGCCCCGCCATGGTGTATCTGATTGCCGCGGAAATGGTCTGCGGCGACGTGGGGTTCGGCTACCGCATCCGGCTCCAGTCGCGGCTGTTGAACATGAACGTGGTGTATCCGTATCTGGCCGTTCTGGCAGCCTTTGGTTTCACCCTGGACTCTGCACTGCGGCTCCTGCAGCGCTACTGCTGCCCGTGGTATGTATCGGGCGAAAAGTGATTATTGGCCTGGAGAACAGTTCGCTTTGCCCATGCCGTCCGTCTCATCTCTGTCTTCTGATCCTTCGGCCGCCCCGGCTTCCGCACCCGAACTGGACATCGTTCTGGAGTGCCGGGACATTCATCATGGGTTCGGCAACAAAAGCGTTCTGTATGACATCAACCTGCGGATTGTCCGCGGCGAGATTGTGGGTCTGGTCGGACCCAGCGGGTGCGGCAAGTCCACGCTTCTGCGCGCCATAGTCGGCACTCATCCTCCGCGAGAAGGCGCCGTGCTCGTAAGGGCTGCCGGCCAAACCTCGCCCTACGCTGTGGAAGGCCCGGGGCCGGACCGCGGGATCGTTTATCAGCGCTACGCGCTGTTCCCGTTTCTCACAGCCCTGGAAAACGTGGCTCTTGGACCCCTGCTCCATCAGACCTCGATCCCCTTCCGGCTGCTCCGCTTCCCGTCGTGGCGGCGGTTGCGCAAGCGCCACCTGGAGGAAGCGGCGGCCTTGCTGGCCAAACTGAAGCTGGGCGACGCGATGCACCAATACCCGCATCAGATGTCGGGCGGCATGTGTCAGCGCGTGGCGATCGCTCAGGCGCTGATCATGAAACCGGAGATTCTCCTGCTGGACGAGCCTTTCGGCGCGCTCGACGAGGCCACGCGCGAGGAGCTGCAGCGCACGCTCCTGACGCTGTATCAAGAGAATTGCGCAGCCAAGGCCGCCGGCCTGCCCCCGCCCGCCGGCACGATCATCATCGTGACGCACGAGTTGAGCGAGGCCCTGTATGTCGGCGACCGCGTCGTGGGTCTTTCGCCCTATTGGGACTGGAAGGCGGAGGGATTTGCGTCCTGTCCGGGCGCAGCCATTGTCTATGACAAAGTGGCGCCGGTTTATCGGCCCGACCAGGAAAAGGACTATGATTCGTTCGTTCGGCAGCGCGAAGAGATTCGCCGCGTGGTGTTCGACTCGACCTATTTCCCGCCGCGCACCGAAAACCTCACGTTTTGGCACGATGTCCGCAACGGCAGAGGGGAAGGCGTTCTAAAATGAATCTGGTTGATTATCCTTTTCTGCGCTCCGCCGGACGCATTCTCAACGCCGGCCAGGCTCGCACGCTGGTGCTTTCGGGCAACATCCATGATCTGTTCGCCCTGCCCGGAGAGAACGGCGCCGTCGAATATGTTCCGCTGATCAACCTCCTGACCGCCCACTGGAATGTACCCGATCATATTCTGGTGGTCTATGAGCTCAACGGGCCGATCCGCTTCCTCCGGTCCGGCGACCGCGACAAGGTCCGCGACGCCTGGCTGAAGTGGCGAACCGGCCTCGACAGCAATCAGTTGGCGGTCGAGGTCATGCTGTCGTCCGGCAAAGTGCAGGCGGAGCTCGAACAAATGCGTAAGACGTTCGACGCCAACCTCAGCGACGCCGTCGGCAATCCCACCATGGCGCTCGAACTGTTGCGGCAACTGTGCCTGTGCTCGCGCAGCACGCTCAGCGGCCAGCCGATCCTCCGCGAGGACCTGATTGTCATCATCGAAGGCGCCGATCTGCTGATCCCGGAAGGCGAAATCACCCATCTGTCCGATGCTGACCGCCACCGGATCACCATCTCCCAGGATTGGTTCTCCGATCCGGGGTTTATGAACGGCGGCGATTGCGTGACGCTTCTGGCGGAATCGCGCAGTCTGATCAACCGGCGCGTCGCCCGGCTGCCCCAGATCATCGAAGTCGCCATTCCCTCGCCCGACGCCGCCCAGCGCGAGCAGTTTATCCTTTGGTTCAACGCGCGCCAGCCGCCCGACCGCAAACTGCGCCTATGGGGCTCGGTCGAGGAACTGGCCAAACTCACAGCCGGTCTGTCCATTCATGCGCTCATGCAACTGCTCAAAGGCGCCTGCCACGAAGGACGGACGCTCAGCCCGCAGGACATCGTGGCCAAAGTTGAGGAATACATCCAGAGCCAGTTGGGCGAGGACATCGTCGAGTTCAAAAAACCGACCCACACGCTCGATGCGGTGGTGGGATTCAGCAAGCTGAAGCAGTTTATCCGCACGGAGCTGATCCCACGATTTCGGGCCGCAGGCCCCGAAGCGCTCCCCGGAGCGGCGGTCTGCGGTCCCATCGGCAGCGGCAAAACATTCATCTTCGAAGCCATGGCCAGCGAACTGGATATCGTCGTTCTGACACTCAAGAACATCCGCAGCAAATGGTTCGGCGAAACCGATGTCATCTTCGAGCGCCTGCGCCGCGTGCTCGACGCCCTCGCAAAGGTCATGATCTTTGTGGATGAAGCCGATACGCAATTCGGCGGCGTAGGGGCCGACACGCACGAAACCGAGCGCCGCCTGACCGGAAAAATTCAGGCGATGATGTCCGACCCGCAGTTGCGCGGCCGTGTGATCTGGCTCCTGATGACTGCGCGCATTCATTTGCTGTCGCCCGACATCCGGCGGCCCGGCCGCGTCGGCGATCTGATCATTCCCGTGCTGGACCCCGAAGGCGCCGACCACGAGGCGTTTTTGCGCTGGACCCTGGAAAAAGTCATGGACCGCGAGCCGGCGCCGGAGGAGTTGGAGAGATTGAACCGCGCAACGGAAGGTTACTCGGCGGCCAGCTTCGCCTCGCTGCGCTCCGAGCTTCGCGCCAAAGCCGCCGTCAAGGGTGCCCCGCTGGAGTTCGCCGAAGTCGCCGCCGTCTTTGACGACCACATCGCCCCCGCAATCACCGATACGCGCCGCTATCAGACGCTCCAAGCGCTGGTCAATTGCACGCGCCGCAGTCTTTTGCCCGATCCAGCAGCCGGCCCGAACGAACGCCGAGCGTGGGAAGCGGAAATCCGCGCGCTCGAGGCGAGAGGTGTTCGCTGAGTGCGAACGACGCGCGGCCATCCTATCGTTTAGGAAACCATCGGAGTCCGAGATGATCCGGTTGCGTCGTATCGGCGTTGTTCTTCTGTCCGGAGCCCTTGCGGCCGGGGCCGTCCTGCTTGTTCCCGTCTTCTGCTGACTGACGCCGGCTGTCCTGCTTGTCGCAGGAATTCGCATCGCGCAAATCGGCGCGTGGGGACTGGCGGGAGGACTGGCGCTCATCGTCGGCGCGGTGGTCTGGAAAATCTGGGCCACCCGCCTTGTCGGGCGAATTGCCCGCCGCATCAAGCGATCGCGGGAAAGAGATTCTCTTGCCGACACCAACGGACGCTGAGTCCAATGGCGCCGTCCCGCTCAAACGCCACATCTTGCTGCTCTCGCCGCGCGTCGGATCGCCCATGAAGCATGTCCGGTTCGCCCGCGCGCGCGACGTCCATACCCGCGCCTTCACGACCGAGTCTTCTCCGAACAACCCGATCCGCATCTCCTGAAGCGAGCGATCCCCTTCCAACGGTCTTTGTTCCATCGCCTTGTGATCCTGATTATGTCTTCTAGGCCTGCGGGAACACTTCGCGAATGGCCTGGATGATTCGCGCCACATCCTCGTCCGAATATTTCGGTCCCATGCGAATCTGCACAAACCGGTCGAAAATGTCCAAAGTCTGGCGGCAGGTTTCCCGCCCGTACCGAATCGCACGCCCTTCGGACGAAGCGAACGACGGCCAGTTGGGATGCCGCGTCTGCTTGTTGACCACCGACGGCTCGGTCGGCAGGAGGACCGAACCCGACAGGGTGCTTGCCGGCACGCCCCGTTCGCGCAAGCCCGCAATGCAGCGATCGCGCCCCGCCCGGCCGTCCATCTCCAGATACAGCGCATAGCCCAAATCGCCTTCGGGATCGGGCTGGTTGCGAAAGCGAATGTTCGGCAAGTCTTTGACGCCGTCGAGAACAGCGAGGAAAACGCGCCGGAGGTCCGCCTTGATGCGGTCGAGCTTAGCCAGCTGCGCCAGTAGCACCGCGCCGGTGAATTCGTTCATCCGAAAGTTTTCGCCGGCGAACATTTCCACCCGGCTTTGCCCGGTGCGGTCGGCAAATACCCGGCTAAAACTCCCCATGTTGTGAAACCGCACCGCGCGCTCATAGATTACCGGATCGTGGGTGACCAGCGCGCCGCCCTCGCCGGAACTGATCATTTTGTTGAGCTGAAAACTGTAAATCCCCACATCGCCGAGCGAGCCAAGTTTCTTTCCGCGATACGTCCCGCCGACCGCCTGCGCCGCATCCTCGATGACCGCAATCTTTCGCTCTCGCGCAATCCGCAAGATCGCATCCATGTCGCATGGCCCGCCGAGCAAATGCACTGCGATCACCGCCCGCGTGCGCGGCGTGATCCGCCGCTCGAAGTCCGCCGGATCTAGACACAGCGACCGGTCAATGTCCGCAAACACCGGCAGCGCCCCCGCGTGCACCACGCACGTATAGTCCGACCACCACGTGTAGGCCGGCACGATCACCTCGTCGCCCGGACCGATTCCCAAACCGGCCACCGCGCAATCGAGCGCGGCCGTGCCCGAAGTCACCGCGAGCGCATATTGGGCGCCTATGTATTTGGCGAACTCGTCCTCGAAGGTTTTCACCTTTTGCGGCGCCCGCGGTCCCCAAAAACGAAACGGCGAGCCGCTTTCGACCACATCGCGAAGGCCTGCGATTTCTGCATCGTCATAGAACTGCGATGCAAAGTAGCCCGGATCAATTCGCCCGCTGGTCCCCGCCGACGCCCTGCCCTCGGAGAGCGCGGACGTTGTCGCCAAAGCCGCCGCGCCCGTGGAAAACCGCACACTCTGCCGCAAGAATGCCCGCCGGGATACCGCCCCGCATTTCTTCCGTTGTCTTGCCTTTGCGTCGCGCATGGCTGGCCTCCTTACCCCACCTCCCGTCCCAATGTTTCTCTTCCGACTTCCGCTGCCCGATGGAAAACCAGATCGCCCCGTGAATCAATCTTTTTGTGCGAAACAGGAATATCTTTTTTACTTGCGGCGGCATCGCCCTATTACATAAACTCCGGCCGCTGGTTCTTGAAGATTTTGCCAGGAGGAAACTGCGCAATGAATAAAAAGGTACTGCTTGCTGCGGGATGCATTGTTCTTCTTCTGGGCGCCGGACTCTGGGCGCTCAATTCCCCTTCCGGACAGGGCGAGCCCTCCACGCAGATCGAAACGATCGGCTGCCCCGCCGCAGCTCAATGCAGTTTGGCTAGAGCTGCTTCGGCTTGCGGACCGGCCTGCGCTGACTGCCCGTGTGAAAATTGCAAATGCGTGAAATGCTGCGGCGATTACGGCACCTGTGAGAACTGCCCCTGCGGCGGCTGCGAGAGATCGGGCCCGGCTTGTTGGGAAAAACCCGTCTCTGGCTGCTCTAAGAATCTGGCGGTAGCCGGCTGCGGAGGCGGCTGCAGGCAAATATCCGTTCCCGCCTCCTGCCCCATGGCAAGATAATTTACTGGTCGTTGGCGCTAGGCATTCAGGCCTTCCCGCCCAACGCGCGCGGATTTCATTTTACGGACGCATCCTCTTTTAGTCCCAGCTGCTGATAGAGCCCGCGCCGTCCTTTCTTGTCCCCGTCCAAAACGCCCTGTGCATACTTCGCCACGTCGGCAGCCACGGCCCGCGGCACCACAATCACGCCGTCGCCATCGGCCACAATCACATCGCCCGGCACCACCAGCACGCCGCCGACCACCACCGGCCGGTTGACCGACTCGATCACATTCCGTCCGGGGCGAATTCCGCGTCCCACCTTGCGGAAATAGAGCGGGATTTTTTCTGTGATGATTTCATCCGTGTCGCGCGCGGTCGCATCCGTGACCACTCCCACACAGCCGCGCAATTTCCAGCCCATGATGTTGTTCGAGCCAATCGAGCCGACGTCGGCGTTCGGTGCCTCGTCTATGACCAACACCGACCCTTTCCGCAGCAGCGGGGCAAATGGCTCCGGTGTCTCCTTCGCATAAGTCTCCTTCACCCACTTGTCATATTCGGCCACGGGCATTTTTCCGGCCGCGCCTTTCTGCGTTGGGACATAACGCGCCGTCACCGCCACACCGATGATGCGGTGGGTGAAATTCTCGGTGTCGCGCCACAAGGGCCTGATTTCCGGGTCCATGTTGCCGACGTTCTGCAACCCCACCGCGTCCATGCCATCGCAGACATCGGCCACGCGCAAATTCTTGAACATCTCGATCAGCTTCAAGTCTTCCTCTTCCGAATAGATTGGGGTTGGCAGGAAGTTTTTCCCTGCCCGCAGCGCTTCGACGTCCTCAGTCTTGCTTTTCTTTTCCGCCGCACCGCACCACGCGGTACTCGCGCACAACAAGCCGGTCAAAACGACTCCTGTTGCAAGGTGTTTCGTGATTTTCATGCCCTTTCTTCCTCCTCTCTCGGATGGGCATCGAGGCGAGCATGGACAAGGGGAAACGCTGTGGACGGGACGCACCGCCCAGTGCCCGTCGTCTCTCTTATCTTTCGCCCCTTGTTTCTCGCTTTTTGCCTCTCGCCCCTCGCTTCCTGCCGCTTGCTTCACTCTCCCAAAATCTCGATCCCGTTGATTTCCGGGTTCTGCGTCTTGGGTGTGAAGGTGATCTCGATCAGCCCGTCGCCGGAGTCCACGCCCTTGAACTCCTTTACGACAGCCTTTTGCACTGCGCCGGCCTCCTTCACGACGTCGAAATCCAGCAGCACCGTCTTGCCCTGAATCGCCACGTCGAACACGCGCTGCCCCGGCCGCGTCACGCCGCTGTAAGTCTCTGCAAAATGCAGCCGCACCGTGTATTTCCCTTTCGGGACTTCCGCCACAAAGCTTTTCATCGAGTAATGTTCGGTCTGATAAATGCGCGCGTCCGCCGTTCCTGCAATGGCCATGTCGGCCCCGCGATCCACCGTCCGCCCTTCGACAAATCCATAGCCGCCGCCCTTGCTGTAGGTCTTCTCACCCTTCCACACATTGCCCGCCTTGTCCGTGTAGTCGGCGGCGGCGCCCGCGTTCACGCGCAGGACAACCTTCGCCCTGGCGGTCCCGAACAGCGACGGCGGCGTCCGGTCCTTGTGCGGAATCGTCGGTCCGCATGCCGCCAACAATCCCGCCATCGCCGCCAGCGCGGCCATTGCCGCCCGTGCGCCATTCGCCCTGATCCTGACTTTCATCGCTGTGCCTCCTATTGGTTGGATTCGAAACTCATCCGCGCGGAATTTCCCACCCCGCGCCTTCGCAATCAAGCCCTTTTGTCAGAACCGCACTGTCGCGGCGCCCTTCCCGTCCGTTCAATTCATCTCGTCTCTCCTATCCGCTTGTTCATGCGCCTGTTCGTTCCTCCAAGCGTCCCTATGGGAATTGTCGCCGAAACTGCCTCTGTGTTTCACTCTGCGGCAGTTTGCAGTGCGCCACGACAAAGTCTCAAAAAAGCAAAGGAGCACCTGCGATGAACACTCCGCTCGAAATCGAAGTCTTCCGCGCCGGCGACTACGGCCCGAAGGGCGCCTACACGCCCGACGACCTCCGGCAGATCGCCGACGACTACAACCCCGCTGCCCATGAGGCGCCCGTTACACTCGACCATCGCCAGGACGGTCCCGCCTTCGGCTGGGTCGAAAGCCTGCGCGCCGCCGGCGACCGGCTGGTCGCCCGCCTCAAAGACCTGCACGAATTGCTCCGCGACTGGATTCAGCGCGGCGCTTACAAAAAACGCAGTATCGAACTCTACCGCGCCTTCCCTGCCACGGGGCGTCCCTATCTGCGCGCCGTCTCTTTCCTCGGTGCCTGCCCGCCCGAAGTCAAAGGCCTTGCTGATCCCGTTTTCCGCGAAGAGGACGGCGAACACATCGTCGTCGAATTCGAGGAATCGCCGGCAGAACCGCCGGCCGGTTCGTCCGGCTTGTCCGACTCCCGCGCCGCCATCGCCCGGTTCTGCGAAACCGAACGCCTGGCAGGGCGCATCCTCCCTGCGTGGGAACGCGCCGGCCTTGCCGAGTTTATGCTCTCGCTCGATTCTGAAACGCCGCGGATCGAGTCCGCCGACGCCCGCCGCCTCACCGCACTGGAATGGTTCAAGGAATTCCTTCGCGCCTTGCCGCCCCAAGTCCCCCTGCATGAATTTGCTCCCGCCCCCGACAATGGCCGCGACACTCGAGTTGGATATGGCTTGGGCGGCGGCAACACGCTTACTGCCGACCTCATTCCCAAACCCACCGCCCGCGCGGTCATCCGCCCTGCCTCGCTTGCACTCCACGAACGCGCTCTGGCTTTCTGCCGCCAGAATCCGACTGTGTCCTACGTCGAAGCGCTGCAAACTGTTTCCCGCTTCTGATGCAATCCGACTTGTCCGACTTTTCCAAACCCACACCCCAAGGAGGAATCTCCATGTCTCACTACATCCTCGACAAAGCCTACGCAGTCACCGACACGGGCGGCGTGCCTGCCTACCGCGTGGTAGTCTGCGGGAGCAACGTCGGCGAATGCGCCCTGCCCGGCGCGGCCAATGCTTCTAAAATCCTCGGCGTCACCGTCCACGGCCAGTCGCTGAAGGGTCAGAACGTCGCCGTGCGCAAGGCCGGCATCGCCCGCGTGACTGCGGCCGGCGCCATCGCCCTCGGCGCCCCTGTCAACATCGCCGGCAACACGGGCAAGGTCAAAACGATCAGCGAAGCCTCGGGCACCAAGATCAACTGCCTCGGCTTCGCGGAGACCCCCGCCTCGGCCGACGGCGACATCATCGAGGTCTTCCTCGCGCTCCACGAACGCACCGCGCCGTAAGCGCGCAGGTCCAACAGGTCGAATAGGCCAATCGCGCAAACGCGCAACCTTCAAACCCGCAACACCCAACCGACTTTCCTGGAAAGGACCAAACTCCCATGCCTGAAGTGTCCCAAGTCCACATTGACGCCGCGCTGACCAACGTGTGCGTCGCCTACAGCAATCCCAACTTCATCGCCGACCTCGTCGCCCCGCCCGTAGCCGTGCGCAAGCAAAGCGACCGCTACTTTATCTACGACCCCGACCGCGACCGCTTCCGCGCCTCCGACGACAAGCGGGCCCCCGGCGCCGAGGCCAACGAAGTCAATTTCGCCCTCAGCAACGACAGCTATTACTGCGAGGACCACGCACTGGCTTCCGTGATTCCCGACGAAGAGCGCGAAAACGCCGACCCGCCCATCCAGCCCGAAATTGACCGCGTCGAGTTCCTCATGGAGAAAATGCTTCTCAACAAGGAACTCCTTCTCGCCGACCGCATCACCGCCGGCAGCGATATTCCCGGCGAGACTCTCAGCGGCACGGCCCAATGGAGCGACTACGAAAACAGCGACCCTGTCGCCGAGGTCGAAAACCACAAAGCCACCATCCAGGCCGCCGTCCAGGTCGCTCCAAACACCCTCGTTCTGGCCTACGACGTCTATACGAAGGTGCGCCTGCATCCCAAAGTCGCCGAGCGCAACCCGTCCATGAAGATCGGCGTTGCGGATACGGGCGATCTGGAAAAGCTGTTCGGCGTCGAGCGCGTTCTGGTTGCGCGCGCACTCAAAAACGCCGCCGCACCCGGTCAAACCGCCTCGATGCAATACGTCTGGGGCAAGAACGCCTTCCTTTGCTACATTCCTCCCCGACCGGCCCCCAAGCGCGTGGCCTTCGCCTACTCGTTTGTCTGGACGCTCGCTCCCGGCAGCGTAGCCGGCCACGTCGTCGAGGTCTGGCGCGACAACGCTCGCAAAGCCGACATGCTGCGCGTCCAACGCTACTACGACCAGAAGGTCATTGCCCCCGGCGCCATCTATCTCTGGAAGGCCGCCGTAGCCTGAAAAAAAGAGACACAGCGGGAGACGGAATGGGCGCCAAAAAAGACGATAGAATCGTCCACACCGTCCATTCCGCCTTCCCCGTGTATTCCTCCCCGGGAGGCTTCCTATGTACTGCACCCAAGCCGATCTCGAACAGCGCCTTGATCCGCAGGCTCTCCGTGCTCTTGCCGACGACGACCAGGACGGTTTGGCCGACACTGCCGTCGTCGAGGCCGCCATTGCCGACGCCTGCGCGCTGATTGATGCACGCCTTCGCGCCCGCTACTCTGTTCCCTTCGACTCGGCGCCGGAAGTCATTCGCGCCGCGGCCGCTGCCATCGCCATCTATTTGCTCCTGACGCGCCGCCGCGACTCTGCCCCCGGCGAGCACCGTCGCCGCTACGAGGCCGCCCTTGCTCTGCTCGAACAACTGGCGCTTGGCCGCATCGCGCTCGATGCCCCGCAAAACGACGCATCCACCCACCTTCCCCGCTCCAGCCGCGAAGATGACGAGCGCCGATTTCCCGAGGACCTGTTGGAGAATTTCTGAAATGGAAAGAGCCAAGAATGAAAGCCCCGCCCTGCCGCGGAGCCGCGCGCGAACCAACCCCTCCCGCCTTTTTTCCCGCCCCTACACGCCAGCCTTCCGACTTCTCACCACATCCAGAAATGCCTCGATGCGCGTGGCCAGTCCGGCCGGGGCGGGGCTTTCATACTCGTCTTCGATTTGCAGACAGGGCACACCGAGCCGGCGGAAAAGACCTTCCAGCCGGTCGGCTTCCAGATCATACAGATAGCAACTCTTCAGTCGGTGAATGACCGCCCCCTCGACCCGGAAGTCCTTGGTCTGGTTCTCCACACGCCAAAGATACTCTTCGTCGCTCGCAAAACACGGGCACGTGCACGGCAGCAGATAGCGGTCGGCCAACGCATCCAGCAATCCCGTCCGCGTGGTCTCGTCCACACTGACCAGATCGCTGAACCCCCGATAGCTCGAGCACAGCGCATCGGCGACAATCTGCCCGCCCAGCGACTCGATCAGGCGCGGGACCTGCCAGTGCGGCCAGATGATCGGCGCCCCGACCACAAGTATTCGCGGCCTCTCTGCCCCTCCGTCCACCGCGTCCAGGCTGCCCCTTCCGCCCTCCTTCCCCAATAACTCCTCCCCAGCACCAACCCATGTTTCCACCGGAAGCGAATAGAAAAGATTGAACACCAGCATCAAATCGCTGCCGCAGATCGGCGGCGGGGCCTGCTTCATCCGTTCGACAAGACGTCTGCCCAGAGCCGCCGCGTGTTGATACAGCGCGATGGATCGAAGCAGCGAGCGGCGCGTGGCCGGCGATCCGGTCCGCTGGCCCAGATGGTCGGCCAGGGCTGCGATCTGCAGGCGCCAGGCGCGCCGCGCCTCCTGGGACGACTTGTCCCGCGGCACGTCGAGTAGAAACGCCTCGCTGCTCAGCCCCAGAAATCCGCCGCACCCTGCCTTCCAATCGCACGTCGCGGGAATCGCCACGGCCGCCAGCCGTTCGCCGACCTCCCGCCGAAGCGCATCCAGCCGCGCCGCAGCGCCCTTGACCACCGGACACATCTGCCGCGGCGGCTCGGGCACGCCGTCCGGAAGCGGTCCCGCCTCTCCCGCGCACAGCCGCACCGGCGTCGCCCCAGACGCATGGATCAACTCCAGCGGCACAAGATTGCATAGGACCGCAACAACCGGACAGCCGCTCTGGACAATCGCATCCGGCCAGTGTCCCTGGGCAATCTGCCCGGCCGCTTCTTCGAGGCATGGAATGGATATGGACACGCGGGCTATGGCGTTTTGGGTTTTGGATTGAAACGCAGTTTTACGCGATCGTTATTTCGCTCGGATCGCGTATAAGCAAATTTCAAATACCCTTGGCGTGTCTTCCGATACGCCCCCTGGAGATGATCAAAAGGCAAACAGTTGGACACCTCTTGCATGAGTGATCCGACAGGAAACAAAAGATGAAGTATTCTGAGAGTAACGCTGCTTTCACCAGCCGAAAATGCGATCCCTCTCCTGCTTGTTCCATGCCAGCTTCTGTTCCGGCGTCATGCGGTCGAAATCAGGCGAGCCGTCGGGCAAGCGCGGAATATCTATGTCGGGCACGATCGGTTTGGTCGTAGCCGGCTGGGACGATGGAGTGGGCGCACTTGGCGACGCCGGCACTGGGCGCGGAGCCGCGGATGCGGAAACAGCGGCTGGCGCAATGGAAGCGGCAGCGGGTTGCGGGGCGGAGGCGGGCGCTTGCTGCCGCGCCGACATGAGGATGTCGGCATTCGCTGCAAATGTCGCGGCCGCCGGTTTGGTCGTGGCAGGCATCGAGACCGTCGGACTGGCGTAGGACATAATCGGCGTGGTCAGCTGGCTGTCCTCTTCGAGTGTCCGATACGGCCGGATTTTCAACTCCTGCAAAACGCCGTGATACGCCTTGACCGCCTCTTCGGGCGAGATGACGCCGTCGGCGATCAGCCGCAGGAACTTGATGAATGCCAGCTGGTTTTCGCTGTTGTTGATCTTGCGTCCGAACAGCGCCACGCGTGCGCCGTATTTCTGCGCCTCGGCCAGAAGCTTGAACGCATCGTACGTCGTTCCCGAGGCTCCGCCCAAAACACCCGGAATCAGGTCGGGGTCGTAGTGCACCAGTTCTTCCATCCACTTCGGGCCGTGATAGACCATTTTCAGAAACAGCGGTTTGGCGGCTTTGGTGACGCCGGCCAGAGTCCGTGCGATCATGTCGTTGATGAACGGCCCCACCATATCGGGATCAATGGCGCCGGGGACATTGGGATCAAACACTTCGAGGAAGTAGCGGAATTTCTTGCGTTCGGCCTCGATGCGGAACTCCTTGAACGCCTGCAGCGTCGCCCGATCCAGCTCCGCGTCGTTGTTGAACGTGATCGAGTAAAGGCCGAGGTTGACCCCGCGGGCCGCCTCTTCGGGCGTGCATTCGAGCTTCGCACAAATCGCGTGATCGAGTGTCGGCGTGCGCCATGGGCGCGAAGCCTGAATGGCATAGTTCGATCCCCGCGCAATGTGGATGTCGGTCGTGTCATTGGTGCGGC
>JADFCW010000179.1 GCA_017161705.1 Candidatus Sumerlaeota bacterium
TGCCGCCGTTGGGCCAGGAATCATTGGAGCTGAAGTCGTCGTCGCGGTCAGGGCCCAGGCCCTGAATGCAGAAGCAATCAAAACCCGAGACGGTGACTTGCTCGCTGGCGATTTCATAATAGGGAGCAAAGCGGTCGTCGCCCGGCGGCAGCCCCCAGTTGGTGAAAAACGGATCCGTTGGGATGGACGTCAGGTAGGCCACGGGCGTGGTCACTTGCTTGAGGCCGTATTGGGTCGTGCTTCGGATATCGTTATCTTGATCGAGAGGATAGCAGTTCCAATCCACCCGATAGGCTTCCCACCCCAAGGCGATCGTTCGAATGTCGGTTTTGCACCGGCTGACTTTCGAACGCACCTGCGCTTCCAGAAAATTCGGAATGGCAATGGCGGCCAGAATGGCGATGATGGCGACGACGATAAGCAGTTCGATGAGCGTGAATCCACTTCTTGGTTTACGAAGCATTCCCTTTACCTCCAGATGTAAATTATGCGTGACAGTCTTTTGCCGGCGATTTCCGCAGACGCCGTAGAGAAGGAATACCTCCCGTTTTTTCAGAATCAAGATTTTTCAGCTGAGGCAAGCCAAAATCTCTGTTTTCCCGCGGCGCACTGCGGAGGGACTTGAGCTCAGGCATAGCGAATCCAGCGGAGAATTTCCCTGGGCGAGGGCGGCTTGCCATACATGAGGATGCCGACGCGGAAAATGCGGGCAGCAATCCATAACATCGCCGGGACGGAGAGGGCCAGAAGCACAAACGACGCCGCGATTTGCCAGAGCGGTATTTCCGGCCACGCCGCGATTCGCAGGATCATCACCATGGGCGTGATTGGCGGAAGGAACGACAGAACGACGGCGAAAAGCCCGCTGGGCTGCTGGGTGATATAGAACCAAGCGATTATAGGAAGGACAAAGATGATCATGGCCGGCGTCATCATGCTCTGGGCTTCCCTCAGGGTGTTGCACATCGAGCCCAGGGCGGCCAGAAACGAGGCGACCATCAGAAAGCCGAAAATGAAGTACAGCGTAAAGTAGACAAAAACGGACAGAGGAACCGCCGCGTGAATCCCCTTGATCAGCGCGGCGGCGTATGCGGCGCCGCCCCATACGCCGATCAGAATGAAGCCGGCTGCGACGGCCCCAAGCATTTTTCCCGTCAACAGCTGAAAGGGGCTTACGGCCGACAGGATTACCTCGATGATGCGGGAGCTTTTCTCCTCGATGACACCGGTCAGAATCTGCTGATTGACCGCAAACACTCCCGTGAACATCAGGAAAAGAAAGAAGAAAGGCGCCATGACCATGACCGCCTCGCTGCGCTTGCCGCCCCCGGCTTGCTCGCCGACGTCAATTTGCTCGAAGCTCGTCCAGGCCCGAATCTCATCGAGCACCTTGGGGGACAGATTGCGGCGGCGAGCCCGCACGGCCACGATCGCCTCGTTGAGGCATTGCTGGACGGTCGAAACCAGTTCCATGTCGGCGAGGTTGCGCGCCTTGAGGTAGTAGAGGCACTTGTCCGAGCCTTCGACCGCGCCCGGTCCAATCACCGCGTAGCCGTGAACGGTTCCCGCGCGAACGCGGGCCGCGAGCTCTTCGCTTCCCGTGGTGGGCGCGTCGGCTTCCGGCTCGATCAGAGTCAGCGCAATCGGCTGCTGCGGGCGGCGCCGGTTGTGTTGCGCGAAGGCCTCGCGGAGATCGTCGGCCAACAGACCCGAACGGTCCTCGACGACAATCTGGCGGGTTTCGCGGGGACCGCCGACAGCTTGTTTTGCAAAATAAATGGACAAAGCCGCGCCGCCAAGTGCCAGCGCGGGAACAAGAACAAGATTGATGAGGAAGATCTTGTTCTTGACCGTTTCAAGGAACTCGCGCCGTGCAACCGCCAGAATCTTACTCATGGCTGCCTCCCACGCGGTGGACGAAGATTTCGTGGAGCGTCGGGACTTTGATCTCGAAGGAACGCACGCGGGTGCGTTGCAACAAAGCGCGCAGTAAGTCCTGATCGTCGGCTCCCGCGCTCAATTCAATCTCCAGACGTTTGCCTATCGCGCGCACGGCGCTCACCTGCGGCAACGCCTGAACGAAACGGTTGTCGCCTTCGACCTCGACCAGAACCGCGCGGGATTCGTATTCCGACTGAATTTGGGCAAACGTGCCGTCGAAGACCGCCCGGCCTTTGTTCATCAACAGGATGAAGTCGCACAGCCGCTCGGCTTGCTCCATCATGTGGGTGGAAAAGATGACCGTTTTTCCGGCCGCGCGCATTTCCAGCATGATGTCCTTGATCAAATCGAGATTCAGCGGGTCCAGACCCGAGAACGGTTCGTCGAGGATGAGAATCTGCGGGCCGCTGAAAACCGTCGCAACGAATTGCAGTTTCTGCTGCATTCCTTTCGAGAGTTCCTCGACCTTGCGGCCGGCCCAGTCGGCCAGTCCCACGCGTTCCAACCAACGAGCAGCGGCGCGCGAGGCGTCGCGCGACGGCATGCCTTTGATCGCACCCAAATAGGCCAGCACGGCGCGGACGGTCATTTTGCGATAGAGGCCGCGCTCCTCGGGCATGTAGCCGATGAGGTCCTTGGCTGCCGGGGGCGTGCGACCCAGAATCTCGATGCGGCCGCTGTCGGGCGCAATAATGTCCAGGATCATGCGAAGGGTGGTGGTTTTGCCGGCGCCGTTGGGGCCGAGAAAGCCATAAATGCAGCCGTGCGGAACACGAAGCGTGAGTGCATCCACGGCGCGCAAGGAACCAAAACTCTTGGTAACGTGGTCGAGAACCAGCGAGGGATTGGGCATAAGGACTCCGGAGACTGGCGGCAAAAAATAGGCCTTACACTGTGCGCGGGGCGATGACAAACCCAATCCAGAAGTTGAACCCTCTCACACGGAGCGCAGTGATGGCGTGGGGCACCCTACGGCAGCGTGACGGGAATGGCCCCCCAGAGGCGATGATCCAAGCCGTTCAGGCGCCAGTTGCCTTCCATATAGTCGCCGCCGAACCGGTAAATATCACCGAAGCTCACCGTGCCGTTGGTGGGATCGTAGTTTCGGAGATTCGAGTCGAAGGGAAAGTCGTCGTTGGACTGCGAGCGCTGTTGATCAGGCCCATACGAGGAGAGGTAGTAGCATTGGACCACGTAGCGGTCGGGGAATCGCGCGCCCTCGCGAAGCGCATCGGAACCGGAGCCCATCTCGTACCACGGGGCGATGTCGTCGGCATTGGGATTGGCCAGGTTGAAGGGCTTGCTGAACGGGTCCATGGGCTTGAGAGTCATATACGCCACGGGGGTTGTGAGCAGGGTGAAGCCGGGCTCGTTGCGGGCGAACGGGTTGTTGTCCTGGTCGGGCGGATAGACGTTGTGGTCGGTCATGTAAGCTTCGACGGCGACGGCGATGGTGCGCAGGTCGGTCTTGACGCGGGAGACCTTGGCGCGCACCTGGGCTTCGAGAAAATTAGGGATCGCAATGGCCGCCAGAATGGCGATGATGGCCACGACAATCAGCAGCTCGATGAGCGTGAAAGCACGCGGAAAGAGGGCACGATGCCGCGTCATGACGCAGAGCCTCGCTTTCTGGATTTGAAAACAGCGTAACATCGTTCCGCGGTCTCATGGAAAGAGTCCAGACCACTCGACCTATTGGAGAATGAATATGCCGCAGTCCAGCGCGCAGGTCAACCTAAATCATGCGGAGGACTGTTGCAACTCCATTCATTTATGCAAGAGACGGGGTCGCGAAAAGTCGGTGTTTCTCCTTGTGGATGATATGGGTCGGCCGGGTTCTGTTGGCGCGCCGACGTCGTTGCGGCAAGCCGCGGGTCTCGTCACTTCTTCGCGCGGGTCGGATAGGGCGGCGGAGTAGCGCGTTTGACCGGCCGGCGCGCCAGCTCTTTCAGCACCACTTCGACCGCCTTTTCCAGCTGGGGGTCGCGTCCCTGGGCGAACAGTTTCGGCGTCCACTCCACCTCGATGTCCGGCTCGACCCCTTCGTTCTCGATGATCCATTTGCCGTCGGGACTATATACTGCGAAACACGGCGCGGTGATCACGCCGCCGTCCATCAGAACGGGATAGCTGCTGATGCCGATCAAGCCGCCCCACGTTCGCTTGCCGACCAGTTTGCCCAGTCCCTGTTGGCGGAAGTAGTAAGGCATCAGATCGCCGCCCGAGCCGGCGTATTCGTTGATCAACATGACCTTCGGGCCTGCGATAAATGCATTGGGCGTGGTCCAGGGGCGGCCGTCGCGCATGGCCCAATAGCAGACCAACGAGCGGCCCAGCGTCTCGATGATAAAGTCGGCAGCCTTCCCCCCGCCGTTGAACCGTTCGTCCACGACCAGGGCGTCGCGGTCCAGCTGGGCGAAGAAATAGCGGATGAAATACGCGTAGCCGGAGGTTCCCGTGTCGGGCACATAGACATAGCCGACCTTGCCATCGGACAGCTCGTGGACTTTGCGCCGATTCTCCTCGATCCATGCGCGATGACGGAGTGCGGCGTCGCTGGCCACAGGGACAATGGTCACAGTGCGCGCGCCGACGGAAGTCGGCCGGGAATTGACCATCAGGCGCGTCTGGCGGTCGGCGGTTTTCTCGAACAGGCTGTAGAGATTGGTCGGCAGGCGCAGCGGGCGGCCGTTGACTTCGAGCAGCCAGTCGCCCTCGCGCACCTCGACGCCGGGTTCGGTCAGCGGCGCGCGCAGTTCGGGATTCCAGTTTTCGCCGCTGTAAATGCGCTTGAAGCGGTAGAACGAGCCAGAGGTTTCGAAGTCGGCGCCGAGCAGACCGACGGGCACGCTGGGCGTGCGCGGCATATCGCCCTCGCCGGTGATGTAGGCGTGGCCGACCACCATTTCGCCGAGCAGGTCGGCCAGCAGATAGTTGAGATCGTCGCGGTGGCCGACGTGCGGGAGAAATCTGCGGTATTTCTCGCGCATCGCCGGCCAGTCGGCCCCGTGCATGGTTGGGTCGTAGAAGTAGTCGCGCTCGATCCGCCAGGCCTCGTCGAAAATCTGACCCCATTCGGCCGACGGGTCCACATAGGTTTCCATGCCGTCGAGATTGAGGCGGCCCTCGCCGGGTTTGGGGTCGGTGATAGCGGAGGCAATCGCCCAGCCGCCGCCGGCCATGGAATAGAGCAGGCTTTTGCCGTCGGCGCTGAGCGTGTAGCCTGTCACTTTGTCGAAAAAGAGCCGGGATTTGCGTTCTTTCAGATCGAAACGCTGGAGGCTGGTGCCAGCGGCGCCTTCGCCGCGTTCGAGATAGAACAATTTGCCATCGGAGGCGACTTGCAGATTGGAGTAGTTGCGCGCGGGAAGCGGCAAGGCAACGATGCGCTGGGCGATGTTCTCCAAGTCAATTTTGACCGAGACGGGAGGAGCGGGTTTTTCGGGGGCCTTTTTCGCGGGCGACGGGCCAGATGTTTCGCTGTCGGCTTTCCGGCTGTCCGCCGGTTCCGCCTTCTTTTTGTCGGGCGCCGCTTTGACCGTTTCCTCGTCGCTTTCGGGGGCAAAGGGGGTGGGTTTGTCTTTGCGCAGCACAATCAGGTAGAGGTTGTTCTGAGTGCGATGCTCGAAGGCAGCCATGCCCGCCCAACCGACGTCGGGGCCGAGGTTGGTGCTGGCGGTGAAATACAGGTATTGACCGTCGCGGCTGAAGGCCGGCGAGCCGACCTCGGCCAGGCCGTCGGTCAGCTGGTGCGATTTGCCGGTGGCCAGTTCATAGACAAACAACGCAGCCAGATTGTTATCCAGCCGGCGCGTATAGGCGATCCAGCGGCTGTCGGGCGACCACGTGGGGCTGAGGCGCGAGTTGAGCAGATAAAGGTCGGTCACTACAAGGACAGGCTTCTGCTCGCGAATGTCCATATAGTAAAGTTTGTGGCGGTTGCGCAGATAGAGGATTTTTTTGCCGTCGGGCGACCATTTGGGCGAATGGTAGAAATCGGGCTCGCCCGGCGAGAGGACCTGCAGCGGACCGGTTCCCATCTGGTCGCGAAGGACCAGTTGGTATTCGCCGCCGGCGTCGGAAAAGTAGGCAATCTGCCGGCCGTCGGGCGACCAGGCGGGCGAGCGTTCGTGAACGGCGGATGTCTGGGTGAGATTGCGCGGGTCGCCCTTTTTGGCAGGCACCGTAAAGATGTCGCCCCGGGCCTCGAACACGGCGCGAACGCCGGTGGGCGAGAGCGCCGCGCTGCGAATCTGGTCGGCGACCTTGACGAATCGCGGCCGCGCATGGGGCAGATCGGCGGCCACGCGAATGCGCAGGGGGCGCGTCGAGCCGTCCTGCGGATTATACAGATGAATCCGGCCGGCCTGTTCATAGACCAGGACGCCGTCGCCGCCCGACACATACTTCACGTCATAATCGGTGTGATGCGTGATCTGCCGCACCCGCTTCGTGCGCGTGCTGTAGGCAAACAGATTCATCACGCCATTTCGGTCGGAGAGAAAATAGACCGTGTTGCCCAACCAAACGGGGTAAGTGTCGCTGGCGCGCTCGTGGGGAATCTCGACGTAGTCGAGTGTTTTGAGGTCCAGAAGCCAGATGGGCGTAGTCTGACCGCCGCGATAGCGCTTCCACGTGCGGAAGGCATCTCGCAGCGGGGTGTAGGCCAAGCGCGCACCGTCGGGCGAGAAGGCGCCGTGCTCCGCCATGGGCATGGGGAGCGCTTCCTCGAAGCCGCCGGCAATGGGAACGGAATGCAGCCGGCGGGCGCGGCGGTTCAACGAGTCGCGGGTCGAGGAGAACAGAATTTTCCTGCCGTCGGGCGACCAGCCCTCGACCCAATCGTCGGACGGGTGATAGGTCAGCCGTTTCGGCGTGCCGCCTTCAGCGGGCAGGAGATAGACATCCGTATTGCCGTCGTAGTCGCCGGAGAAAGCGATCCACCGGCCGTCCGGCGAGAACAGGGGACGGGTTTCGAGGCCTTCGTGAACGGTGAGACGGCGGGCGGTGCCGCCGTTGCGCGGAGCGATCCAGATGTCGCCGGCGTATTGAAAGGCCACGTGCGCGGCGCTGACCGTAGGATGCCGCAGCAGAAGGGTTTCACTGGCGGCGGTCTCTGCACTTGCCGCTTGGATTGCTGCAAATCCCAGAACAATGATCATACCCGGTAGAATCCATTTTTCCGTCATCATATCTCACTGCCCCCACCTTTCTCTGTCTTTATTGCTGGCACGGCAACAGCCAAGATCGCATCGTATAAAATTGCAAGCGTTATGTTCGATGCGCTTGGCAACCTGTGCCTTTGGTTAGGGGTTCTAATTTTCCGGGCGCTGGGAAACACGCAGTCCGATCAAAAAAGAATGGACAAATCGCCCCAGCCCAATAGCATTTTATGTGGCTTTTGAGCCAAAGCCACTTTTCTTTCGGGAGGCCCAACCATGAAGCGATTTCAGGGCTGTTTATTATGTGTGCTCTGGACAGCATTTTTGCTGACCGCTTTTGCGGTTCAGAGTTTTGCCGGCGAGGCGTGGAAGAGTTCGGCATGGGGAACGAAGAAGCCGCCGGCGGCCGCTCCCTGGCCGGACGGCAAGCTGGCGATTATCGCCTTCGGCGCCCATCCCGACGATTGCGAGCTGAAGGCCGGCGGCGTCGGCGCACTGTGGGCCGCACAGGGCTGCCATGTCAAGTTTGTCTCGACGACCAATGGCGACCTCGGCCACTGGTCGCAGGCGGGCGGGGTGCTGGCCCAGCGTCGTCTGGCCGAGGTGCGCAAGTGCGACGGGATGCTTGGCGTCACGCCCGAAGTGCTCGACATCCACGACGGCGAGCTGATGCCCACGCTCGAGAACCGCGCGACCTTTACGCGCCTGATCCGCGAGTGGCGGGCGGATATTGTCTTGGGCCCGCGCCCCAACGACTATCACCCCGACCATCGTTACACGGGCGTGCTGATGCAGGACTCGGCGTTCATGGTCACGGTGCCTTTCTACTGCGCCAATACTCCTTATCTGGCAAAGAACCCTGTGTTCCTGTATTTCTCGGATGATTTTCAGCGGCCGAATCCGTTTCGTCCCGACATAGTCGTTTCGATTGACGAGGTGATCGAGAAAAAAGTCGAGGCGATTGCGCAGCTCGAATCCCAAATGCTCGAGGGCTGCTGTCCGGGCAGCGAAAAGATGCTTCCGACCGACGAGGAGGACTACAAGAAAAAGTCGGCGGCGGTGCGCGACCGCCTGCGAAGCCGGTTCGCAGGCGTGGCCAATAAATACCGCGACCGCCTGATCGAACTTTACGGTCCGGAAAAAGGCAAAACGGTGAAATACGCCGAGGCGTTTGAACTTTGCGAGTATGGCTCGCGGCCCTCGATCGAGGAATTGAAAAAATTATTTCCGACTTTTGGAAAGTGAGCCGAAGAAGATAGACGGAGTGGAGAGAGTCAACGGGGCAGATAAACGGGACGAGCGAGTGTAATTCTATGTTGCGTCCATGTGGTCAACGTCGTCGAGGCCATTCACTTTGTCCACTTCAAGCATAAGCAGTAAATCCAGCGATGGACGAATACGCCAAAATCCGATGCGAGCTCTATGCTCACCTGCGCAAGTCCATGTCGCAGGTTTGCCAGATGGCCAATCTCGACCCGCCGACGCCCGGCGAGCTCGAAGCGGCTTTTTACTCGATTGACATCCGCGAGTTCCTGCGCGGCAGAACTATCGTGCTCCCTCTCAAGCGCGAAGTCGGGCAGATCGTTGCGGTGATGAACGTCGTCGTGACTCTGGCTTCCGCCGACCTCGGCCCTCTGGGGCCTTATCCCCACGGCCGAGCGTAACCGAGGCGCGAAGTGAGAAATGAAAAGTGAGACGAGGAAGGGTTGAACCTTCGCGGTTGCGCGGTTCGTCCATAAAGTCCATGCTATCCATGTTCTTGTCTTCCAACCCCCAGGAGGAGGTTTTCTTTATGACCAGACAATCCATTCGAAATCTGTTTGTTTTGCTCGCTACAGTCATTCTTTTCCTTCCGCCGACTTTATTCGGCGCCGAACAGGCCGATGTTATTCTCCACAACGCCAAAGTGATCACGGTGGATGAGAAGTTCTCGATCGCCGAGGCTGTCGCCCTTAAAGGCAATCGCATTCTGGCCGTCGGCACAAACGAGGAGGTGTTGAAGACGCGCGGCGAGAAAACCGAACTGGTGGACGTGCAGGGGAAGGTGGTCATGCCCGGGCTGATTGACTCGCACACCCACGCGTCGGGCGCTGCGATGACCGAATTCGATCATCCCATTCCCCAGATGGACACCATCGCCGATGTGCTGGCCTATGTCAAATCCCGCGCCGATGTTCTGGAAGACGGCGAATGGATCCTGCTCTCGCAGGTTTTCATTACTCGGCTCAAGGAGCAGCGGTATCCCACGCGCGCCGAGTTGGACGCCGCCGCGCCCAAAAACCCCGTGGTCTTTCGCACCGGCCCCGACGCTTCGCTGAACAGCCTTGCTCTCCAGCTCAGCGGCATTGACAAGAACTTCAAGATTCCCGAAGGCGCGCGCGGCAAGATCGAACGCGACCCCGCAACCGGCGAGCCCACCGGCATCATCCGCGACGGCAGTCAATACATCAAGTCGCGGTCGCCGAGGAGCAAGCCCGCGACCGCCCAAGACCGCCGCAAGCAGATGGAGTTGCTCTTCAAGGACTACAACTCGGTCGGTCTTACCATGCACTGCGAACGCGGCGTTTCTCCTGGCATTATCGAGGACTACCGCGCGCTCGATCGCGAAGGCCGCCTGACTGTTCGCACCGCCATGTCGTATCGCGTCCTCGAAAACGACCCGCTGGACAAAATTGTAAATACCGTCCGGGATGTGGCCAGAAATCCGCTGATCAAGGGCGAAGGTCTCCTGCGTATCATCGGCGCCAAGTTTTATCTCGACGGCGGCATGCTCACCGGCAGCGCTTACATGCTCAAGCCGTGGGGCGTCAGCAAAATCTATGCAATCACCGATCCGACGTGGCGCGGCTCGCTGTTCATTCAGCCGGATAAACTCACTGCCATGGTGCGTGCAGTGGTCGAATCGAACCTCCAGTTCACCGCCCATACTGTCGGCGACGGCGCTGTGCACACCCTGCTCGATGCCTACGAAGAGGTGAATCGCTCGATTCCCGTGCGCGACACACACCCGTGCATTTGCCACTCGAATTTCATGTCGAAGGAAGCGGTCGAAAAGGCCGCGCGTCTGGGCGTGGTCATGGACTTCCAGCCCGCATGGCTCTATCTCGACACGCGCACCCTCGTCGCGCATTTTGGTTACGACCGCTTGCGCTATTTTCAGCCGCTGCGCAGCCTGTTCGAAGCCGGCGCGATTGCCGGCGGCGGCTCCGACCACATGCAGAAGATCGGCGCGCTGCGTTCGATTAATCCCTACGACCCGTTTCTGGGCATGTGGACAACGGTCACGCGCAAGGCAAAATGGTATGACGGCCGGCTCCATCCCGAAGAAGCGCTGTCGCGCGAGCAGATGATCAAGTTCTACACGATCAACAACGCTTACGTGCTGCGGGCCGAAAAAGAAGTCGGCTCGCTCGAGCCGGGAAAACTTGCCGACCTTATCGTGCTCGACACGGATTTGCTGACCTGTCCTGACGATGCGATCCGCGAGGCCAAGGTGCTGCGCACCTATGTGGACGGCAGGCTGGTGTTCGAGCGGAAGTAGCCTTTGGTTTCAACGATATTTCATCTACGGGCTGCACAGCGCGCCTGCGATCTGCGCTGTGCAATCTACAGAATCTACGGATGAGAAAGGACCAGCCATGGGGACTCTCACGCGAAAAGGCTTCATCGGAAAGTCTGCGCACGTTATTGCCAGCGGGGCGCTCGCGGCCGCGTTGCACGAGGGGCGGGCCCAAGGGTCTGCTTCTTCAATTCAAGATTCAAAAAGCCAACATCCCAACATCCTGATGATTCTCGCCGATGATTTGGGCTGGGGCGATCTCAGTTGCTATGGGGCGCCGGACCTGAAAACGCCCCATCTGGACCGGCTGGCGGCGGAAGGGGTTCGATTCGAAAATTTCTACGCCAACTGTCCCGTCTGCTCGCCCACCCGCGCCGCGCTCCTCACGGGGCGCTATCCGGAAATGGTCGGCGTGCCCGGTGTCATACGCACCCACGCGAACAACTCGTGGGGGCGCCTCGCGCCCGACGCAAAATTGCTCCCGGCCATCCTCCAATCCGCCGGCTATACGTCGGCGATTGTCGGCAAGTGGCACCTCGGCCTCGAAACGCCCAGTCTGCCGAACGAACGTGGATTCGATTTTTTCCACGGCTTCCTCGGCGACATGATGGACGACTACTACACCCATCTTCGCCACGGGAACAATTACATGCGGTTGAACGGCGAGACAATAGATCCGAAGGGGCACGCGACGGACCTTTTCACCGAGTGGGCGTGCGAGTGTCTTCGGGCACAAAAGCGCGGCAAGCCGTTCTTTCTCTATTTGGCCTACAATGCTCCCCACGATCCCATTCAGCCTCCGCAGGAATGGCTCGACCGCGTGCGCCGGCGCGCGCCCCAAATGGATGAACGGCGCGCCAAACTGGCAGCCTTTATCGAGCACATGGACGACGGCATCGGGAAAGTGCTGGCGGCTCTCAAAGAGGCGGGACTGGAGAAGGATACTCTGGTGGTATTCACAAGCGACAACGGCGGACTCGTCAGCGCCGGCGCTAACAACGGCCCCTGGCGCGCAGGCAAGGGGACGATGTATGAAGGGGGCCTGCGTGTGCCGATGATTGCCCGCTGGCCGGGGCGAATCGCCGCCGGCACGCGCTCCGAGCGCATCGCGCTCACCATGGACTTGTTTCCCACGTTTGCCGAAGCGGCCGGCGCAACGGTCCGCCATGAAATTGACGGGCGCAGTTTCCTGCCCGCCCTGCTGGGCCAGACGCAGCCGGAACCCGAACGCGATCTTTTCTTCGGCCGCCGCGAGGGCGGCAAAGGCTTCGACGGCGGCACCATCGAGTGTATCCGCCGCGGCGACTGGAAACTGCTGCGAAGCCGACCCGGCGCACCGTTCGAATTGTATAATCTGAAAGAGGATCCCTACGAAAAAACGGATCTCGCACAAACGCATCCGGAGAAAGTGCGGGAGTTGTCGGCAGCGCTCGAGGCGCAATTGCGCCGCTATGCCGCCGTGCCGTGGAAGTAGAAAAAGCCTTGGACGCCCCGAGCCGCCTGGTTTGGCCGTTCGAATCTTAGATTCTTTAGTTTCAACATCTTGCTAAAAGCATGGATCTTTATGGAGCATCCCGCGTTGGTAAGGGCTACAGGCTGCGTTAGGTGCGTCGAACACTGTCGGGCAAGAGCGGCAGCCATGCTGCCGCAGTCCAAGGCGACAGCCTTCCGCTTTGCAGGATCCGGAGTCTTCGAAGCATAAATTCTGGAGTGCGGCAGCCATGCTGCCGCTTTGCAGTCCTGGTTTATCGTAAGACAAACTATTGTCATGCTCCTTTTGGAAATGGACAGAGGGCTAATGCGAGTTAGCGGTGGGACCCTGCTTTTTTTGTTGACGCGGAAATGGGTAATCGGGCATCCAACTTTTGCCGGTGAAACGGAAGCGGGTTCTGCGGGAGTGTAACCCGCCAGGGATAGCCGGTCGGGACATGCCCGAACTGTCACCGAGGGGACAGTCATCAACCCCCGTCCCCTCGCCCTCAAAAAGATTTTCGGCCAGGTCCATTATGCCTCAAAAAACT
>JADFCW010000180.1 GCA_017161705.1 Candidatus Sumerlaeota bacterium
GTTCTTTCCCTCCATTGGTTGTTGTTGGCAGGAAACTCAGGACGCAGTTTCTGCGCCTCTCGCTCCTGCTTTGGTCTTTAGTTCCTGTGAAAAGTTGCAAGCCGTCAAGATCAAAATGATCAAACTCCTTTCCGGCGCCTGCGGCCAGAAGCGGGGGTTACTCAACGGTCAGCACAACGACCGACTTCGCCGGCACGTCCAGTGTCAATCCGTTTTCCGTGATCTTCCCGCCGTCGAAAGCCGCCGGTTTCACCACTGCCGGGTTCTCGAACGTGTTATGCGCCGTCATCGCCTCATGGGTCAAGAGACGGCCGGTTACTTTCGAGGCTTTGTCGCCGCGTAATTCGCACACAACCGTCTGCGGCCGATTCGGGTCGAGATTGCAAAGCGAGATATGAATCCTGCCGGCCTTGTCGCGCGAGGCTGAAACATTCAGCGACGGGATTCGTTCGCGCCCAAACACATAATCGGCGCATTCGAGCTCGGTCGGCAGCAGCATCGCATCATGATGCACTTTATACATCTCGAACACGTGATAGGTCGGCGTCAGAATCATTCTCTCCTTATCGGTGAGAATCATCGCCTGCAGCACATTGACCGTCTGGGCGATGTTGGCCATGCGCACGCGGTCGCAATGGTTGTTGAAGATGTTGAGCGTGAGAGCGGCCACCAGGGCATCGCGGAGCGAGTTCTGCTGATACAGAAAGCCCGGATTCGTGTCCGGTTCGACTGCATGCCAGGCGCCCCATTCGTCCACGATCAAGGCGATTCGTTTCTTCGGATCGTATCGGTCCATGATGCGGCAGTGACTGGTAACCAGTTCCTCTATGCGCAGCGCGCGCTGCAGTTGGGCAAACCAGTCTTCCTCGCCGAACTTTGTGGCGGAGCGGCTGCGCCGTCCTGAGCCGCAGTAGTAGTGAAGCGAGAGGCCGTCCATCTGCCGCGCGGCCTCGCGCATCAACACGTCGGTCCAGCGGAAATCAAACCCGCTGGCCCCGCACGCGACCTTGAACAGCCGGTTGCCGGAGAAGTTGCGCAGATACGTTGCATATCGCCGATACTGGTCCGCGTAAAATTCCGGGCGCATGTTGCCGCCGCAACCCCAGTTTTCATTGCCCACGCCCCAATAGCGAACTCTCCAGGGTTTCTCGCGCCCGTTCTGCCTGCGAAGCGCCGTCATCGGGCTTTGGCCGTCGCTGGTAATATATTCGACCCACTGCTGCATCTCCTGAACAGTTCCGCTGCCAAGGTTGCCGCAGATATACGGCTCGCAGCCCAGCTGTTCGCACAGATCGAGAAACTCATGCGTGCCGAAGTGATTCGTCTCGGTCACCATTCCCCAATGCGTGTTCACGATGGGAATGCGTGCGCTGCGCGGACCAATGCCGTCCATCCAGTGATACTCGTCGGCGAAACACCCGCCCGGCCACCGGAGCACCGGGATGGCAATGCCCCGCAGCGCCTCGACCACGTCCTTGCGGATTCCGCGAACATTGGGAATTTGCGAATCCTCGCCGACCCAGAAACCCTCGTAAATGCAGCGTCCCAAATGCTCGGAAAAATGGCCGTAGATGTTCCGATTGATTATTTCCCTCCCGCGGTCGGCGTAGATGACCAGACGGTTTGCCTTGTCTGCGCCCACGGGCTCGGACGCTGCCGCCCGCAACGACACGCCAACTGCTGCCAGCAGGCAGACGCACAGGTAGGACGTTGCGCCTCGCAATGCCTTCATGGTTTCCTCCTTTTATAAGAACGTGAATTGAAACGACATCGGCAGGCTAAGGTGCCACGATGCGGCAAGTCAACTCGAAAGTCGAATCTCCGTTTCCTTAACTGCCAAACCTGAAAAAATCTGTGGAATCCGTGAAGCCCCCCGATTATCTTTTTCCCGAGTGCTTTTGGCCCGACGAGGCGTACGGAATATGCTATCTGATGCCGTGAAGACAAGATTGCGCGAGATTGTTGGCCCAGCCAATTTTCTCGACTCCCTCGAAGACCGCATTTCCTACTCCTATGACGCTACGCTCTATCAAGCGATGCCGGAAGTCGCGGTCTATCCCGAGCACGCTGAGCAGATCGCAGCGATCCTGCGGCTGGCCAATGAGGCAGGGTTTGCGGTCACACCGCGCGGCGCTGGAACGGGGCTTTCGGGCGGCTCGATTGCCGCGCGCGGCGGCGTGGTTCTCGTCCTCACACGGATGAACCATCTGCTCGAAATCAATACGGACGATTTATTTGCTGTCGCCGAGCCGGGCGTAATCACTGCCGACCTCGCCGCCGCCGTTGCCAAACACGGCCTGCTTTATCCGCCCGACCCGGCCAGCCAGGCCGTTTCGACGCTCGGCGGCAATGTGGCGGAGAACGCCGGCGGGCTGCGCGGCCTGAAATACGGCGTCACCCGAAACTATATTCTTGCTCTCGACGTGGTGACGCCGACAGGCGACCTGCTTCACACGGGGTCGGTGACCGTGAAATGTGCAACGGGCTACGATCTCACCCAATTGATCGTGGGGTCGGAAGGAACGCTCGGTGTGGCGACGAAAATCTGGTGCAAGCTGGTGCCCCTGCCCGAGCACAAGGAAACGTTGCGCGCGGTATTCAGCGACATGGACGCCGCCGCTCGCTCGGTGGCGGCGATCATCCGCGCGGGAGTCATTCCGGCCACGCTCGAATTTCTCGATCATGTGACGATCAACGCCATCGAGGATTTCAAAAGGATCGGCCTGCCGCGCGAGGCCGAGGCGATCCTGTTGATCGAAACAGACGGCCAGCGCGACGCCGCGCGCGCCGAGGCCGCAAAAGTGATGGAAATCCTGCGCGAAAACCATGCCCAGTCGGTCCAGACGGCGGCCAACGACGCCGAGCGGGCGCAACTGTGGGCGGCGCGGCGCGCGGCGCTCTCGTCGCTCACGCGTGTGAGGCCGACAACCATTCTCGAAGATGCCACAGTGCCGCGAAGCCGCATTCCCGACATGGTGCGGGGCGTGCGCGACATCGGCCGGCGGCACAATCTTATCATCGGAAATTTCGGCCATGCCGGCGACGGCAATCTTCATCCGACAATTCTGACCGACGCGCGCGATGTCGAAGAGTTTGCGCGCGCAGAAAAAGCCATCGAGGAAATTTTCCAACTGGCCCTCTCGCTCGGCGGCACGCTCAGCGGCGAGCACGGCATCGGCATGGCCAAGGCGCATTTTCTGAAAAACGAAATCGGCGCCGCCGGCCTCGCCCTCATGCGCGCTATCAAGCACGCGTTCGATCCGAACAATGTCCTGAATCCAGGAAAGATGATGCTGGATGCCAATGGTGAATGATGAACGATGACTGAACAAAGGCAAAAACAAGAACCAGAGGGGCCCGCCCGATGCGATACAAAACCGAGGGCCGAATCGTTCCCATTTGCCGACGGTTCGTCCTTCAGCCTTCATGCCTCATCGGTCAAAGAGGTATTTCGCTGCATGAAGTGCGGCCATTGCCGCGAAGTGTGTCCGGTATTCCTGGAAACCGGCCACGAGGCCATGGTAGCGCGCGGGCGCGTGCAGTTGCTCAAGGCGTTTCTGGAAGGCAACCTGGAACTGACCGACGGTCTGCGCGACCGCATTTTCGCCTGCCTCAATTGCGACGCATGCCGTATCACCTGTCCATGCGGCATCGAGGTCAACGAGGTCATTCTGGCAACGCGGCGTGCGATGTTCGAAGCGGGAAAGCCCCTGCCCGACCCTCACCGCCAGCTGCGCGAGCGACTCTACGGCGAACAAAACCCCTTTGGCCAGAAACGGGCCGAGCGCGGCGCCTGGCTGCCGGAGAAATATCGCATGCCGCGGTGTGCACCCCTGCTGCTTCATGCCGGCTGCGCCATTTCCTACGCCAACAATCGCGTGGGGAAAATGGTCTTGCAGATTCTCGAAATGGCCGGTGCCGATTTCACCCTCCTGGGCGACGCCGAGGAATGCTGCGGCGATCCGATTCTTCGCCTGGGTGATTTGGATGGCGCCAAAAGGCAGCGCGAACGCAATCTCGCCGAATATCGCAAATACGGCGTGGAGACAATCATCACGCCGTGTGCCGGCTGCCTCAAAATGTTCAAACACTTTTACGCCGAGAGGGTAGATAAAGTCCCCGCGCAGGATACAGCCGACGGCGGTGCGCATCCTTCATCCTTCAGCCCTCATCTGCCGCCCTTTCGCGCCCTTCACACGCTCGAACTGTTCGCCGAAATGGCGGCCGATGGCCGCTTAAAACCGCAAAAGAGTTTGCCGAAACGTATTGCCTATCTCGACGGCTGCGACATCGGCCGCCACAGCGGCGTGTACGAGGCGCCGCGCGCAGTCCTTCGCGCCATTCCAGGGGTTCACCTCGTCGAATTCCCCGCCCACCATGAATCGTCGCGCTGCTGCGGAGGGCCGCTAATGGCCAGCGCGCCCGAAATGGCCGCCGATATTGCTGCACGCCGCGTCCGCGAAGCGCTCGAAGCCGGCGCCGAAATGATCGCTGTCGCCTGTCCGACTTGCTTCATCAATCTCAAGGAAGGGGCCAACCGCGCGGGTGTGAAAATCGAAATCCAAGATGTAACGGCTCTTCTGCACCGCAGCCTGAAGTGAGCCTCTTCGACGTAAAGAACCCCTAGCGATAGACATCGCCGGCGAACATGCTTTCGATAAAGGCATCGTATTCGCGCTGGTGAGCCAGGGCTTCGCCGCGCCGGTGAACGACAACCGTGTCGGCGATGTTCTGGCAGTAGCCGCACCGCTCGCACGTCGTAGCTTCGCACTCGCACGTCTTGAAAAATTCGAGGAAGCCGTCGAGCTTGCGATTGTCTATTTGGATCAGATCGGACATGGAGAATTCCAGCATCTGCGCGACGCGCAGGACCTTCTCCATATTGATGTGCTCGGGCTGGTTGAAGTATTCGAAGCATGGGGCGACGTAGTTGTCGCGGTTGGGCAGCGAGAGCAAGTCGAGCAGATTGCCGTCGTAGCGGCGGTTAGCGTACGCGCGGGTGTGATGGAGAAGCGCGCGCGAGTTTTTGAACCGCTCGACCACTTTGAATCGTCGGTAGCCGATGGCCTCGTATTCGGCAAGGTCTTCCGGTCGGATCCACCGCGCTTTGATGATTTCCACAGGGTTGGAGAACCGCTCGCGCGTGCAGCAGAAGTGCGGCAGCTGCAGGTAGCAATGCGAGCGCCGGAAGTGCTCCTGCGAGGCATGGCCGTCCGAGATGACATGGTCGCTCATCGCCGGACAGGGCCACATGCAGCACGGATTGACAATGAGTTCGAGTTCGCAGGCCACGGCCTCGCGGATGGCGCGGAGCATCCGGAAGTTGCGGTTGAGGTTTTCGTCCACGATGATTTCGTCGGCGCCGAGGTCCTCGTAGCGGCGGGCCATCTGTGCGTTGTTGACGCGGGCAACGGTCGAGACCTTGATTTTCAAGTTCGGGGCATAGGTCTTGACCATGCGCAGCATGAACGGGGTGCCGACGGTGGCCGTGTCGCAACCGATGCCGGCAACCCACTCGATCAGTTCAACAATGCGCGCGAACCCCTCGCGGGAGTATTGAATGTTGCCGAGGCTGAGCGCGTTGAGCAGATAGTTAAACTTGATGCCGTGGGCGTGGCAAGCGGCGACATAGTCGGCGACCTGCTCGCGGGTAACCTGGGGCAAGAGGAAGCCGGGGCGGGGTCCCCCAACAGCATCGAACGCCATCTTGCCGTACAGCTCCTCGACCACGCCGGTCTCGGCCATCGGCTGCAGGAGCGCTGTGTCCCAATTGGTAGATACTCGCAATTTCATAGGAAGTCCTTTCCGGAAAAAATCCATTACGTCGGGACAGAACCTGCCAAAAGCGAAGCACAAAAGCAAGCCTCGCTCTATTCAAACTCGACGTGGCAGAGTTGGCCCCGGCAGTAGTCGGGAATGTCGTTGGCCAGGAAACGCCGGCGCATGTCCTGCGCGATCTCGCTGTTCCAGACCTTCAGAAAAGGTTCGTGCAAGAGACTACCGAAGGCAACTTTGGCCCAGCAGCAGGGCCAGAGCAGGCCGTTCTCATCCATGTAGGCCCACCACCAGGGGTTAGTGCATTTTTGCATGAGGTGGCGGCGGGTACGGCTGGCCGGGGCGGCGTCTGAAACAGCCGCGCCGCCGCTGTCGAGCAGGTTACGGATGGGCATGGTCACGACATAGGCAATCCCCAGCCGCCGCGCTTCGACTTCGCCTTCGGCGATCATCCGTCGCAGCAGCGGAATGTGGTAGGTCAATTCTTCTTGTTGCACTTCCGGGTCGTCGTTGTATTTCAGTTCAAGCATTTGGACATAGATTTCCGGGACGCCGTGCTCGGCTGCAAACAGAACCATATCGGGCAGGCGCTCGATGTTGCGCAGCATATAGGAGGCCGCCAAAGTGAGGCGCGGTACGGGCGAGTCGAGGCGGTGTTTCCATTCGTGGAGGAGATGAATGCCCTCGACAACCTGCTCGAGTCGGGCGCCGATCCGCATGGCGGCATAGCGTTCCGGGTCGGTCTCCTCGATGGAGATTTTCACATGCTGAACGCGGGAACGGACAATCTGCTCGGCCCACCTCGGCGTCAGGAGCGTGCCGGCGGTGGTCATGGTGAGATTGTTGCAGCCAAGGCGCTGGTGCGTTTCGAGAATGCGGTCCAATTGCGAGAAGAGAAAATTTTCGCCAAAGGGGGTAAGGTCGAACGTCTCGGCATAGGGCATAAGCGCCAACACTTGCTCGAAGACAGGCTGAGGCATTTCGCGGTCGAGGCGCGTTTTGCGGCGGGCGTGTTGCTCGCGCACCGATTCGACGGTCCTCATGCAGAAGAAGCAGCGGAGATTGCACGCCATGGTCGAGCCCACTTGAATGAAGCGCGGGTAGGAATCGAGACGGACGCGGCCATGGTAAAGCTCGCGCTGATTGAGAGCGGTATTCCATCGCCGCTTGTCGTGCAAGAGGGCGCGGAGCAAACGCAGCCGTGCGCGCTTGACAGCGCGGCCGGCGGAGCGAATAGGATCGGGCAATAGTGAAAGCCCCTTATCGAGAAGAAAGCGGGACATTCGTTTATCCGCGGCGGCCGCTGGGCAACCCAAAATGGCGAGTTAGCCTTCCCACCGGGCGCGTTCTGCGGGGGTTTCAGGTTCCTGGGGTGGAACCATCGGCTGCGGCGCGGGTGCCGCCTCGCGTGGAGAGCCTTCGAGCCCTTTGGCCAGCGTGTCTGCCGTGGCGACATGATACTTGCCGCCGTCCTTTTCGAGTTTTGCGGCGATCTCCGCAAGCGTGTGGCGCTTGGGGCGGGCGGGCGGCGGCATCCGTTCAAATTGGAGCTTGATGTTGCGAATGAGGCGCTCGGGTTGAAAGGGCTTGGTCAGATACAGCGTGGCACCGAGGCTATAGCCGAACTTTTGTTCGCGCGCGCTGGCCTTGGCCGACAGGAAACAAACGGGGGTTTTGGCCGTCAGCGGGTTCCGTTTGAGAAACTCGATGATCTGGTAGCCGGAAATTCTCGGCAGCATAATGTCGAGGATAATCAAATCCGGCTCGAACAGTTCGACGGCATAGCCGACATCCGTGGCGTTCTCGATGCAGAGCACGTCGTATTCAGCGGCCAATTTCAGCTGCAGCAAATTCAGCACATCTTTGTCGTCGTCAATAACGAGCACGCGCCATCGGGGATTGCCCATGACATACTCTCCTTGGCCGACCAGACCCAGCGCGCGAAAGAGACACCGGATCCAGCTGCCGGCCCGCCAACCCGTGAGGCCTCCTGCTGATGGGGCTGCCTGTAGGGCCATGGCTCTCATTGCGGTCAGCCCGTAATGCCGGAACTTACGGCATTGCCAAGATTTTTCCTACGGACAACAAAGCGCTTAGGCTTTTGGCCCCGATCGCATCCATGCGAAAGCGAGTATGGCCGAGCGGGTTGAAGGAAATCAAGAGCCAACACACGCCAAGAAAAATTTTTCTCTTGACGCTCCCGCATGCGTGGGAGCAGACTTTTTTTCGACATTTGATTCGTCCTCGCAGCAGGTTTCCGAAGTTTGGACGAAGAGGGAAGGCCGTGAAAATCGGCCGCGAAGCCGTCGCTGTGATCGGGTACGAACGCCGAACGTGCCACTGGTTCGTCTGCGGACTGGGAAGGCTCGGCCAGTAGGGTGACCCGTCAGCCAGAAGACCTGCCTGCTGTGAACTCCGTCACGCTTCTTCGGTACTAAGAAGTGGAGTCTGGATGCAGCGCAATCCACCCCATCTTCGGCCGAAGATGGGGTTTTTGTTTCTCATGGGGGCAGCCATGCGCGCGGGTTGCCCCGATGAGTGCGTGCTGAGCAGTTGTGGCGGTAGGACGACACACTTACTCTCAGGAGGTGACCGCCATGGCTCGGTCGCATGTCTTGCAGGGCATGTCCCTGCGCAGTTTCTGTCTGCTGTTCTGTTCCATCCTGACCGTCGAAGGCGCGGCGTTGGATATCTCCTTCACGGATCATCCGCCCGGCTACGTTGCCGGGCGCCTGCCGCTTGGCGCCGGGAATTCGGCATTTGCGCTGGCATCGGACCCGGAGAACGAGAACTACATTTACGCGGCGGGTTTGTTCGACGGTGCCGCGCGCATTGTCCGCATCAATTTGTGGACTGCGGCGCAAACAAGCGTCTTTGTCTTGCCGACAAGCATCTCGGTCAGCGGGTTTGCCGTGCTGAACTCGCGCGCGTTGTTTATCTCGGACGCCTGGCACGACAAGATTTTCCGGCTGCATGACAAAAACCCCCCGGATGGCGACTTCAACGACCCCGGCGAGGTTGCCGAACTGATTCAGCCGATCTATCGAAATCCCGGCGGCGATTGGACGGGAACCACCGTATTTATCATTCCTTCGGACAACAACCGGCTTACCCTGCAACGCGGCACCGTGCTGTTCCAGTCCGAAGACGGCGGCACAACTCAGGGCGAAGTGCTTGCGGTGGCCAATCCTCTCACCACGCCGACCTACGTTCCCCCGTTTGGCCGCTATTTCTGGGGATTCAACTACGGCGGAGGGTTGGGCCTCGACTCACAAGGACGGCTCCTGGTTGCGTCGTCTTTTTGGCCGGAGACTGGGAAAATATGGATTTGCGAAGACCTTAATGGAAATCGCGAGATTGGCCCGGGCGAGTCGAACATCTTGGTTCCAAGAATACATCCAACGACAGAGTGGGCGGGGCTTTCCGCCCTGGCGGTTGATGCCTCCGGCCGGGTGTACTCGTCGGTGGGCTGGGGATTCGGCAATACCGCGCAAACCGAAATCCGCACGTTTACCGTGCCGTCCGATCCACTTCACACTACGGCAACAGTGACAACCTTTGCGAAGCTGAATTCGCCGTATCTTTCGGCGATGATCTTCAGTAGCCAAACGCGATCGTTTTCTCCGGGTGCGGTAAATGGTGCTTTCATGATCCTGTTGGGCTTCGATCCCTTTTATGGGGACGTGGACTACCTGCTGACGTTGCGTCCCAACGGTCCAAGTCTTGGGACGCGCCGGTGGCCGCACTACAGATGACATGGCGCTGCATAGACAAAAACGGATTTGCGCTGTATGCTTAATCGCTCTGACGTTCGGGGAGATGGTCGGTGTTGCTTCCGACTTTCTCCCCGAAGAGCGCGTGACAACGAGCGACACAATTCACTTTGAACTGTCGCGCAATCCGAATCATGCAATGGCGGTCGGTGCGGACGGCGCTGTGCACCTGGTCTTCTGGAGCGGCGTTCTCGATGTATCGCCCGCAAATCCCAGCGCCGTCTGGTATTGCCGCCGCGACCCGGCGTCGGGCCGCTGGTCCATGCCTGAAATCGTGGACGATTCTTACACCTCGCAGGGAGTGCGACTGGGCGGCCGACATCCGTCGTTGGCGTTGTCGCCTAACGGCACTGTTCGGGTTTTCTGGCATGATTACCGCCATTGCGTTTCTTCTCTGCGGTGGATCAACAACATTGAACTATATATGGATAGTCGCACGCTGCAGGGATCGTTTTCCGGCAAGGATATCCGTTTGACTCAAACGGCAGCGTCCCATGACGGCGACAACGGTTATGTGCCCCAAGTGATTATGCATTCAACCGGCGAGATTTTTCTCGCATGGTACGACTATCACTATAACCGAAACCTAGCCGATCTTTTCCTTGCCAGGAGCAATACCCAAGGAGAATTTTCCGCTCCCATTTCGCTAACGACCACGCGCCTGACCGATGTTGCCCAGCGCGGCAATTCAATTTCCTATACACTTCCCGATATAGTGGTGGACAGCTCTGGTACTGCGCATATCGTGTGGACACGGGACAACGCCGCTGGCTATGGTGTCTTCTATGCACGACGCGCGTCTATCGGGACACTGACAACGCCGCAAATTCTCTCCGCCAGCGGCGCAAACTTTTTCGACCCGCCTCATATCGCTTGCTCGCCGCATGGCGATGTTTTTGTTGCCTATACGGAATATGGGACACCGGCAGGCGGAGTATATGTTCAGGGGCTTCGCGCAGGGTGGGCGACATTTGATGCGCCGGTGAAAGTCACTTCCATCCAGTCTAACCAGAAGCATGCCGATCTGAAAAGCGATTCCGCCGGCATGTTGCATTTGGTGTGGGTAGATGAGCGAAATGGACATGGGGAAATTTTTTACGGTCGCTTCAATCCGACAACCCGAACTCTCCTGGAAGAAAAAAAAGTCAGCGCCGGACCTTCCGACTCTGTGCGGCCCTGTCTAGCCGTCGGACCAAACAACCATGTTCACATCGCATGGACTGACTACCGACATCCAACAGGCCAGATCTACTATTGCACAAATAGTCCGAAGGCGGCCGCAAAACCAACATGGCTCGTATATCGGTAGACAGCGCAGTTTGTTATCTTGCCAAAACAGGAGATTTGCAATGAATCCAAGAGCAGAAATCCTGCGGGTGGAAAATCTCTGCGCTACATACAATGGCAATATGGTATTGCGCGACATTTCCTTTTGCCTCGACGAAGGGGATTTTTTGGCGATTGCCGGACCGAATGGAGCAGGCAAGTCCACGTTATTGCGTGTTCTAGCGGCACTGATGAAACCTTCGGCGGGGGAAATTATGCTGTTTGGCAGACCGCTGACGTCTTTTTCCCGGCGCGCGTTGTCCAAAAAGATTGCTATTGTCTTTCAAAATATTTCTTTTCCGTACGATTTCACCGTCTCCGAGATCGTTGCCCTGGGGCGAACACCTTTTCTCTCACCCTGGACCCCTCTTTCCAAAAAAGACAACTCTTCCATCCGCGAAGCAATGGAACTGACCGACACATGGCCGCTGCGCGAGCGCTCGTTTTCCCGTCTTTCCGCAGGCGAACGCCAAAGGGTTGTTCTCGCAAAGGCTTTCGCACAGCAACCCAGCATTCTATTGCTCGATGAGCCTGCCACTCATCTCGATATCCATCATCAGGTTGGCATTTTCAACATTTTAGCCCGACTCAACCAGCAACGCAAGACGACTATCCTCTGCATCACTCATGACTTGAGCTTGGCTGCGCAATACACGGATCATTTTTTATTTCTTTCCCATGGAAAGATCGTTGCCGATGGAAGCGCCTCGGTTGTTATCGAGAAACGTATAATCGAGGAACTTTTCCAGACGGAAGTCTACGTAGGAACCCTGCCGCAAACACATCGGCCTTTTATTTATCCGATTAAACAAACTACTATAAATAGTTCATAGCTATCGTCTGCTTGTTGGTAAGTCGAATATCCGTTTCATGTATTTATTCTTGAATGTTCTTATTATGTTTTCTGCAAAGGATTAGTATTGGATTTTATACGGATGCCTGCAGAAAAGCGAAAAAGAGAGTATAGCAATGGTGCGAGTTTTCCAAAGATAAGCAGAAATATGTGGAAAGATTTGATTATGAGTAAGTTGAAATAATTTAGCGATCTTCAACCGTATGAGGCGAGGGAACAAGGCATAATTATCCACATGGTTTTCCACAGGCTTTTGCTCAAATATTCCCTGCAGGGCATTCCCTCTTTTGACTGGTCTCATCCTCGGGCTATCACGGGTTTCGTGAATCGCGGCGGCAACTTTTGGCAGCGTTCACTCTTCCCGCCAGGACCATTCTCTCCGATAGCCAAGTATAAGAGCAGCAGCGTTGCTGCTGCTTTGCAGTATTGGCTCATTGGAAACAGAAAAAGACGAGACAGCGCAATATTTTAAGGCAAAGTTTACGGAGACGACGGCTGCGTTGGCAGCTGTTGCGGCGCGGGATGACTTTCCTTGTAGCGTAGCGCACGTTCGTAAAGGTCGCGGTACTCGCTTTGGAAAACTGGTTGCCCGGCCAGCAACTGGATGACGATATCGGCAACGTTGCTGTCCATATTGCCGGCGTTGGCGATTTTGCGATAGTGATCGAGCCGCAGCCGCAGAATGGCGTCCACCATCGGGCGATAGTTGCGCGCGCCGTCGGGATTGGCTTGCAGGGCCTCGTTAATGTCTTGAAACAGCCAAATGTCTGTGGGCAAGACGTGGCCGCGGCGAACGGTTTCCCAGTAATAGTCCAGCGCTTTGAGGGGATTGCCGGCGCGGGTTTCGGCACGCGCCATCGCCCACAGCATATTCGAGTTCTGCCAGTAGTAGTTCAAATAGCGCTTGCCGAATCGAAGCGCTTCCTGCGGCTGGTTGATATCCACCAGTGCG
>JADFCW010000181.1 GCA_017161705.1 Candidatus Sumerlaeota bacterium
GTTGACAATATTGCCTGTGCTTCCCGTGCCCGGACGCAACCGCACCAGGTAATCCTGATTGGTGGCTGATGAGCCCTGGGCCAGCAAGATATTTCGGAAGTAAGCGCCGTCCGACGTATTGTTCGGCCCGTCGGGGCGCGAGATGCCGATGATACGCGCTGGTCCTGTCTGCGTCAGACTGGCCGGTTTCACCCACGCCTCGATCGTGACCTCGTTCGAGGCCTTGCACGCGCAAATCACTTTGGTTGCAGGCACATTGGAAAACAGAAACGTTTCGGAGTTGATCAAAAGCCCGCCGCCCGGAATCCAGGTAACATTCCCAGGTTCCCGAATGGTGAGGTTCAGCGGCGTGCCCACGCCGGACACGTCAGCGACGGTGGCTCCCGATCCTTCCTGAAACGTGTAAAGTACCTGCAAGCCATTGGTCACACGTTGGGACCATGCCGGGGTTCCCAACGTGCAGACCCATGCTGCAAAGAGCGCCAGAAGCCCCCCCGTGCGGAACGGAACCGTTCCGCGGCCTGGCACCAACTTCGGAGTTTTCATTCCTTTGTGTCTCATGGTTCTTCCTCCTTGCGCATTTGCGCGTTGGACTGGATAGCGTTTGCAGTCCTAGATTGTCGTAAAGCAACCGCAAACGCCTACGTCTTCTCCCGGCTGACAGACCTAAAAGCCCATCGGTTTCGCTTCTCCCGCCTCCTTTCCGGCACTTCGCAGAGCAGGAAATCCACACGTTCTCTACGGTCGAACCGCTGTGGAAACGCCGCTGCCGATTTCGGCGCAACCGGAACCCCCATGCAGCATACTGTCTGCTCGAGTGCCTTGGACGGCCGCCCTTGCCGCCGTCCTTTGTGTCCGACGAACCACCCTCTATCAGCCCAACCAGAATCTCGAGTCGAATCTCATTGGCTACGGCCTTCCGGCAACGCAGCCTTCCAGCCGGCTTTCAGCAACTCCGCCATCTCCTGCTTTGCCTTGGCATAGGCAGGATCGCTGGCCAGATTCACCGTTTCCCACGGGTCCTTTTCGAGGTCGAACAACGCCTCGGAAAACGGCCCGTTGCCAAACGTCATGTAGCTGTATTTTTTCGTGCGGACAACCTGATTGGTCTCGTTTTCCACCAGGAAAACCGCCTTCTTCCACGGCTGATCGGGATTGACCAGAAGCGGCGCGAAACTGATCCCCTCCACGTTGGCCGGAACTTCAATTCCGACCAGGTCGCCGAGCGTCGGGATGAAATCCACGAACTCGACAAACTGGCGGCAAACTTTACCGTTGGCCGGCGCCCCCGGCACCCGCACCCACAGCGGCGCGCGCCGCGTTGCCTCCAGCATCGAATACTTCGACCAGAAGCCATGGTCGCCAAGGTGGAATCCATGGTCGCCCATAATGAAAACAATCGTGTTGTCGGCCAGCCCCTGCTTTTGCAACTCGTCGAGAATCATGCCGATGTTGGCGTCAATGGCGCTGACGCAGGCATAGTAAGCGGCAATGGCTTCTTTGACTTCCTTGGGCGAGGGCTGGCGGTTGGTGAAAATGTCCGGGTTGCCGACGGTCAGACGGCGCGGGTACAAGCTGGTCTTGAGGTCGGGCGGCGCGGGCGGATCGGGAATTTTTGCGGAGTCATAGAGGTCCAGGAACTTCTTCGGCGCAACCAGCGGCGTGTGCGGTTTTGATTGATGCACCGAGAGGAAGAACTGCTGCCCGGATTTTGCAAATTCCCGCAGGAGGGCGCAGGCGATCTGCGCGTTGCGATAATCGCCCTCTTCTTCGGGCTCCAATCCCGAATCGCCGTAGCGGTCGGAGTTTCGCCGACGCCATTCTGCATAGGCTTTGCTCTTTTTGTCCTTGGGCGCCGGGTCGCGTTTTACCCCGGTTCGCGTGACCGGCGGGAACGTGAGAATCGGCTCGGGGCCTTTCCATCCGGGCGGTTTGCCGTAACTCTCGATGCGATCGAAAGCCATTAGTTGTTTTTCGGCATATTCGATCTGGTGGAAAAACTTGCCGACGACCGCGGTGGTGAAGCCCTTCTTTTTCAGCAACTCGGGCAACGTGAGCGTGCCGGCCGGCAGGCGCGCGTCCATCTCATGGCCGTTGTTCCAGACACGGCTGGTGAGCGGGCGCAAACCCGTCAGAAACGACGTGCGCGAGGGATTGCATGCAACCGCCTGCACATAGGCGGAGTCGAAGCGGACAGCCGCGTCGCAGAACCGGTCGAGGTTCGGTGTCTTGCAGATAGGATTGCCATAGCAGCCGGGCGTTTGCGCGCTCCAGTCCTCGGCAATGATGAACAAGACATTCATCTTCGACGTGTCGGGCAGCTTCGCGGCAGCGGCGCGGGCGTCGCCGGGAAACACCGCCAAGCTGCAAGCGGCGGCCAGCGCCAAGGCGATGATGGAGCGTTGGATCGGGGTGCGGTTCATGCTTGGTTCCTCCTTTGAAGATTTGGGGACGACATGGACGGAATGGACGTCATGGACGAGGCGGTCTTTTTTCGCCTATTTTTTCGCGGGAAGAGTCTCATTCAACCACACATCCACGCGCTGATCTTTCTGGAAGTCCTTCTGGAGAATATCGAGATCGCCGTCGCCGTCGAGGTCACCGATCTTGCTTTCGTGCGAGCCGATGCCGGTCGAAAGCAGTTGGGAAACAAAATTGCCTTTGCCGTCGCCATAGAGCACCCAGTGGCGGCATTTGTCGCCCGCCCCGGGTGTGTGCATTTCGCCCGTGTAAATGTCGAGATACCCGTCGCCGTTGATGTCGCCTACTTGCAACGAGTGGCCATGGTCCACTTTCTCGATCAGAGTTTTCTTTGTCCACTCCTTGCCGGTCCATTGATAGATATTGAGGGGTCCGACGCCGTCGCCGCTGCCGATAACGATTTCCGGCCGGCCGCCTTGGATGAGGTCGCCCGCGGCAATGCGTGCAAAGCGGTATTCGGGGTCCACCACATTGACTTCAAAACGGCCATTGCCGACATGGTTGAACCAGCAGCCGCCGCCGACGATGTCGAGCACGCCGTCGCCGTCTATGTCTGCCTTCGCCAGACCTTCGGGATTGGGTTTGTTCTCTTCGAGCTGCGCGATCAGTTGCACCGGCCAGGGCTGCTTGGGATCGGCGGGGATTTCGGCGAGATAGAGTTGCTTGCCGCGATTATACCAGAAGGCCAGCTCGGTTTTGCCGTCGCCGTCGAAGTCGCCGAAAATCTGGTCATGGTGAGTGCCGCCGACGGCAATCACCTCGTAACGTTTCCACGGCGTGTCGGGCGAGAAGTTGGGATAGGGGTTTTCCCACCACCAAATCTCGCCGCGGTTCGATTGCGCCGCTTGCAGAATGTCGAGGTCGCCGTCGCCGTCTATGTCATGGAAATCGCCGCCGGCTTCCATGCGAACTTTCGGATCGCCCGGCTCGACGATATAGCGCTCCCAGCCGGTCTTAGTCCGCCGGAACCACGCCATCTTTTCGTAGCTGAGCACCACGAAGTCGTTCACGCCGTCCTTGTCTATGTCCAGAATCAAGGTAGCGACTTGGCGGCCCAGGTTTGGAACCGGAATGTCGCCTTTGGTGCTGGAAAGATGTTTCCAGTTTACCTGAGGAATCCCGCCGGCCTTTGGCGCGGCTGCCGCTGACAAGGGCAAGACCAAAAGGCAAAGCAGGAGAGAGCCGTTTGTGCGTTGAATCATTTTCTCGAACCTCCAATCGCGGATGTATATCTACTGTGAAAAAGACTTACCTCTGATTTGTGAAAAGACCGAATTGTTTCACCGTGCTTCGCGGATGCAATCGCGCACGAGCACGGCCATTTCGGGGCCGAAGGTTCCGGCCTGGCGCATTTCGCGCGCACCGCGCTGGTTCATCAGCTGAACAACCTGTTTGGCCAGCCGCAAATTATCGCGTGAAATTTCGATGAATTTTCGCGGAACATCCCGATACGGAAACAGGTCCAGCCCATACCAGCCGTCGTAGCCGACCTCATCGAGCACATACATCACCGAAACCAGCCGGATGAAGTTGACGGTTCCGGCGGGCAGGTCGGCGTCGCATTGCTGGTCGTTGTCGTTGAAGTGGGTGTGGAATAGTTTCCGATAGCGGCAAATGAGCGAAATCTGGTCCTCGACGTTTTCGCGGGCGATCAAGCTGTGCCCGATGTCGAGATTGATTCCGAAACTCGGATCGTTCACCTCGTTGACAATGCAGAGGGCCTGGGCTGTCGTACCCATCATGATCCACGAGCGCGGTTCGAACGGCTTTGGCTCGATGCAGATTTTCGTCGAATACTTGTTTTGGTGCACGTAGTCGAGAATCTGCCGCACACTGTCCACGTAGCGGTCGTAGAGGGCGAGGTAACCGGTTTGCATGGGGAAATCGTTGCCGTCGGTTGCGGGCCAGAGCACGCTGATAGGGACGTTGAACCGCGCTCCCATATCGAGGGCGGCCTTGACACGGGCGATGGCGTTGGCGCGGACCTTGGAGTCGCTGTCGCCCAGCGCACCGAACTTGTATTGCCGCTCGGTCCAGGTGTGGCCGCATAACTGAACGATCTGCAGATTGTAATCCTTGAGCACTTTTTCGATTTCGCCGGCGTTGGTCTCGTCTATTTCCGTCGGCAGATGCAGTTCGATACCGTCCACGCCTTCGATTTCGCCGACCTCTTTGATGCGGTCAATGACCGGCACAAAATCGCCGAAGCCCTTGACGTTGAAGCGGTCGGCCAGATTGGTGTTGCCCCAGATGCCCATGGAGATTTTGAGATCGCTCATTCGTCGGTTCCTCCTTTTAGGTTGGAATAAATGATGCTAGGTCGGCCGTCACCGTTCGCGGGCGGTCGGCGGCAAGAAATTGCTGAATCGCTTCCTGGGCAATCGGCTCGGTGGCTCCCGGCTGCATGGCGACCATGGCGCCGAGTGCATTGCCCAATTCGCAGCAGCGTGCCAGAGTGTCGCCGCGGAGCCAGCGGTGGATGAAACCGGCGGTGAAGGCATCGCCGCAGCCGCACGGGTCCACGACCTCGACGCGATAGCCGGGCGTATAGACTGCCTCGCCGTTTGCGCGGGCCGCAAACGCTCCGCTTTCGCCCAAGGTCACCAGACAGAGCTGAAGCGCATATTGGCGCATTATCGTTTGGCAGAAATCAGGCAGGCTTGGGGTGCCAAGGCCGAGAAATTCCGAAAGAAACCGGGCTTCTTCATCGTTGAGGCGGAGAATGTCGGCGTGTTCGAGCGACGCGGTCACCGTTTCGCGCGTAAAACAATCCTTGCGAAGATTGATGTCCAAAAGCTTTACCGCCTGTCCGCCGGCGCGCTCCAGGAGAGTCTCGAGCGTGCGCCGTGCCAGCGGCGAACGCTGGGCCAGCGTGCCAAAACAGATGCAATCGCAGGCAGGTGCAAGTGCCAGTAACTCCGGCGCCGCTTCGATCGTATCATAGGCGACATCGGGAACGATGTAATAGTCAGGCTTCTTGTTTTCCAACGTGATATGCACCGTGCCGGTTGGCTTTTGACCGTCGGTCTGTAAATATGTAAGGTCCATGCCAAGCGCCTGCATGCGCTCGCGCACACGGCGGCCGAGATCATCGCAGCCGACGCGGCTGGCAATCAGTCCGCGGTCGCCGAGTGAATGGGCGCGATAGGCGAAGTTGAACGGCGCACCGCCCAGCTTCGGCCCCGTTGGCAGCAGGTCCCACAACACTTCGCCGTATGCCAGAATCGTTTTCCTCATGTGAACGGCTCGACCTTCTCTGTCAGCCCGAATGGATCAGGTATTGGGCCGCCGGCGGCGCCGGAAAAAATCAAGCCGCCGACAGCCTACCGGTTGCGCACAAGTGCCGCAAATCTTTTAGAGTCACCCGCACCTTGGGCGGATCGCCCAGTTCGGGGAACACTGCATCGGCCTCGCGGAAATCTTCCCCTTCCGTATAGCCGTTTGTGGTGATGACACAAAACATGCCCGCGGCCTTGGCGGCCAGAAGCCCGTTGCGGCTGTCTTCGATGACCACACATTCGGCGGGTTGAACGCCGAGGCGTTCGCGCGCCAAATGGTAAATGTCCGGATCGGGCTTTTTCTTTTTCACCACGTCGCCCGCCAGAATGGCGGCAAAGCGGGCTTTGCGTTCCGGCCCCAACAGGGTCGCCAACACCGTATGGACCGCGCGTTCGTTGGACGTGGAACAAACCGCGAGGGGAATTTCTTCCGCAAGGGCTTCGTCCACGAGACGTTTGACGCCTGGCCGCAGCGGCAGCTGTCCGCTCTCGATAATCTGCATGAACAGGTCGGTCTTGCGCTGGTGGAGTTCTTTGATTAGCGCTTCGCGATCGGTTGCGATAGAAGGCCATCCGACCTGATCGAAGTAATGTTTCATGCGCTCCTTGCCGCCGGCGATTTTCAGCAATTCGCCGTAGAGTTCGACGCTCCATTCGTGCGGCAGGCCCATCGCCGCAAAGGCCCGATTGAACGCCACGCGATGGCCGTCGCGCTCGGTATCCACAATGACGCCGTCGCAATCGAAGATCAGCGCCTTCAGCATTTCGGTCTCCTGCGTGTTTTTTGGAAAGGTCCCACAGGGCGCGGCTGTCCCTGCAATCAGTCCGACCTGTCGAAGTTGCCTGACCTATCCATTTTCTCCAGCAAGTCCTTGATGCGATTCAAAAACTGCCCGGCATAGACGCCATCCACTGCTCGGTGATCGCACGCCAGCGTCAATGTCATCATCGGCCGCACCGCAAGGGTCTCGCCGATGACCGCGGGACGCGGCTCGACGGCTCCGACCGCCAGGATCGCGCACTCCGGCGGGTTGATGACCGGCAGGAACATCCGCACGCCGTGCATGCCCAGCGACGTGATTGTGAACGTGCCGGGCGCGGTTGGTTCCAGCATCCCGCGACGCGCCGCCTCGGCATTTTTCCGCGACCACTCGGCGATCTCGACCAGCCCTTTCTGATCTGCGCGTGGAATCACAGGAACCAGCAGTCCGTCCTCGACCGCCACGGCCACGCCGATATTCACTTCGCGGTGCAAGACAATCCGGTCGCTTTCGACATGGCCATTCATGCGGTCGAACTCGCGCAGGGCTTTCGCCGCGGCAAAAACGACAAGGTCCGTTACGGTGACATGGCATCTTTGGTGTTGGTTGAGCGCCTGGCGCACGGTATTGGCTGCGGTCATATCCACATCGGCAAACAGATAGAAGTGCGGGATAGTCTGCTTGCTCATGGTGAGGCGTCGGGCAAGTTCCTTTCGAAGGCGGCTGAACGGGACCACGGTGTCCGAGACGGCGGGCGGGCTCGCCGCCGCAGCCGCCAGCACATCGCGCTCGAGAATGCGTCCGCCCGGCCCCGTTCCCCGCACCGTGGCCAGATCGATCCCTTTTTCCCGCGCCAGGCGCCGCGCCGCCGGCGAAGCCAGAATTTCTTTGCCCGTTTGCAGTTCAGACTTCGGCCCGCTGTTTGTCGTTTCCGCTTCAGCGGGAATTTTGGGAGTGTCCCCTGCTGAAGCGGGAACTACATACTCTTCGCCCGGCTGGCCGATGTATCCGATGGGCTCAAGAACAGGCACTTGCGATTCGGCGGGATGCAGGATTTTCAACAGCACTCCATCCTGCTCGGCTTCGACCTCGAATGCCGCTTTTTCCGATTCGACAATCACAATGACCTCGCCCTTGCGCACTGGCTCGCCCTCCTGTTTGAGCCATTGGGCCACGGTGCCGGTGGGGATGTCCTGGCCGACCTGCGGCATGAGGACGGGAATCATGGCAAACACTCTCCTGAGAGCACTTCAATTATTTGACTCGTCCGACTCAAATCTATTCCCTGCCCAAGGTTCGCTTTACCGCTGCAACGATATCGTCTTCCTGCGGCATACAGGCTTGTTCCAGCGTCAGAGTGAACGGAATCGGCGTAACGCGTCCGGCGATGATCTCGACGGGCGCGTCCAGATAATCAAACGCCTCGTGTTGAATGATCGAAGCGATGTCAGAGGCCACGCCGCCGCGCCGAACCGCTTCCTGTACGATGATCGCGCGGCGGGTCTTGCGCACCGACTGGATGAGCCGCTCGGCGTCCAGCGGCACGAGCGTGCGCGGGTCCACCACCTCGACCTCGATGCCCTCGGCCGATAGTTTTTCCGCGGCGCTCATGCACTTCGGCACCATGGCCGACCAGGCAATGACGGTCGCATCGCGGCCCGGGCGCTTCACCTCGGCTTGGCCAAATTCAATAAGGTATTCGCCTTCGGGCACCTCGCCTTTGCTCATATAAAGCGACTTGTGCTCGATGAAAATCACCGGATCGTCCAGCCGGATCGCCGTTTTGAGCAATCCTTTTGCGTCTTTCGGCGTCGAGGGCATAGCAAGTTTCAGACCGGGGATGTGATAGAACAAGGCTTCGAGGCTTTGCGAATGCTGGGCGGCTAGACAACCGCCCGCACCGCCCTGCGTCCGCACGACCAGCGGGACGCGCCCGACGCCCCCAGTCATCAAGTGATATTTTGCCGCCTGGTTGACAATCGGGTCCATGGCGAGCAGAGCAAAGTCAATGAACAGGATCTCGACAACCGGCCGCATGCCCGTCATGGCGGCGCCCACGGCGGCGCCGGTAAAACTGGCCTCGGCAATCGGGGTGTCCAGCACGCGCTCGGGTCCGAATTCTTCGAGCAACCCCTCGGTGACTTTGTAGGAGCCGCCGCGTTGGGCAATGCCTTCGCCGAGCAGGAAGACCTTCGGATCGCGGCGCATTTCCTCGCGCAACGCCTCGTTCAGAGCCTCGCGATACATCATCACACGGCAGGCGGTTGGGATTTCCGTTGCAATCGCTACCATTTAGTATCCCTCGATCAGCGCAAGAAATTCGCCGGTGGAAAGCACCGGACTATTTTTCGCAAAGGCGACCGCGTTTTCCAGTTCGCGCTCGACAGCCGCCTCGATGGATCGAATCTCCTCGTCTGTGGCTCCGCCGAGATCGGCCAAATAGTCGCGGCCGATGGTCACTGGATCGTTGGCGCGGTAATACTCGATGCGGTCTTTGGGCATATACAGCCCCGGATCGTTGACGTGGTGGCCGCCGTGGCGGTAAGTAACGGCTTCCAGCAGGACCGGACCGCGGCCTTCGCGGCAGCGCGCCACGGCCTCGCGCGCATGCTCGTAGACCTCCAGCACATCGTTGCCGTTGATCTGGCGGCTTTCGACGCCCAGGCCGATTCCGCGTTTGTATAAATCCGTCTCGCGGGTGGCTTCGTGAATCGGCGTTGAGACGGCATACTGGTTGTTCTCGATCACAATCAGCGCCGGGAGGCTCCACACCGCCGCCAGGTTGAGCGCCTCGAAAAATACGCCGTTGTTGGCGCCGCCATCGGACGTGAACACAACCGAGACGCGGTCTTCGCCGCGCAACTTCGCGCCCAGCGCCGCCCCGACTCCCAGAGGAACGTTCGCCCCCACGATGCCGTTGGCCCCCAAATTTCCCTTCGACAGATCGGCAATGTGCATCGAGCCGCCCAGGCCGCGGCAGTAACCGGTGCGGCGGCCCAGCAGCTCCGCAACCATTCGCTGCAAATCGGCCCCTCGCGCGATACAATGGCCGTGCCCGCGATGGGTGCTCAGCACATAATCGCGGTCGGCCAACGCGGCACACACTCCTGTGGCAATGGCTTCCTGTCCGGTGTAGGGGTGGAAATACCCCCGGATCAGTCCCTGCCGATAGAGCCGAACGCCCTGCGCCTCGAACGCGCGGATGGTGTAGAGCGTTCGGTAGAGCTGAGCCAGAAAATCTTTTGAGTAGTTCGCCATTCGAGAATGTTTCCTGCATAAAGATTGCGCTGCTTTATTCCAAGCGCAGCGGATTTTGTTGTCTCGCTGATTTGACGAGGCGTTCGAGCTAGCACCCTGCCAGCCCCTTGTCAGCGCCTGGGCGACGGCCCCGTCAGGCGCTTGACCAGCAAGTCTTCGAACGCCGCCATGTTCTTCCATTCCGTGGCCACGCGGACCGGCTTGGCTGCCGGGTCAATGCGCGTATAGCCGTCGTCGGTCACGCGAATGCCCAAGGTTTCGATCTTGACCAAATCCTCGCTGAACCCCAGATAGACAGCTACGGTGTCGAACAGCACACTGCTGCGCACATCGGCGTCGCCGGGTTTGCGGTCTTTCATATTTTGGATCCAGATCCGATAGTTCTCGATGATCGCCGAAGCGATCGGGTCTTTCGAGTCCCGTATGGTTGCATACTTGTCTCCCTGAAGCCCCACGAGGCCGCAGGTATCCAGCGGCGTGATGGTCATCTCCCACGGCGCGGCAAACACTTTCCGGCAGGCCTTGGCATCGGCGCGCACGTTGTACTCGGCCGAGATGTCTTTGCTGCCGCCATAGCCCAGCCGCACGCTGCCGTGCATGCCGACAAAGCGCGCTCGCTCGGCGATCTTCGGTTCGCGTTCGAGCGCCGCCGCAATGTTCGGCACCGGTCCGATGCAAATCAGCGTCACGCGCTCGGGCGACTGCATGATGGTGTCAATGATGGCCTGTACGCCGTCGGAATAGACTTTGCCCGGATACTGTTTCAGATCATAATCCTGGATCCAGTCCGACTGGCGGCCGCCGCCCTTGGCGTTGACGTCCAATCCGACGCCGACGGGAATGTCGGTCCGTCCGGCGCGTTCGAGCATCTTCGCAATCAATGTAGCCCGATAGACGGCTTTGCCCTGGTCGCCCACGACCAGCTTTACGTCGAACTCCGGGGACTTCAGAAGCAGGCCCAACGCCCAAGTGTCGTCAATGTCGTCGCCGATGTCGGTGTCGAGAATTACGGGAATTGGTTTGGCGGCAGGTTTTTTGGCGCGCGCTTTCTTCGCCGGCGCCGCGAAGGCCGAAACGGCGAACGTCATGCCTAAAACCAACATCCAAAATCCGGGGCGCGATACGATCGGTGATACAGCGGTTCGGTTCATGGCGGCTCTCCTTTGGGGGAAGGTTGCAGGACAGGGATGGCGACAGGACACTCATCCCCTGCCTTGCTTTCTGATCCGTATGGAGACTTCCCCACGCGCGTTTTTTCGGTCAACCGTGTTTCGACGCATGACGCCGGGTTATTTGTTCGCGTTCGCAAACAGAACGCTATACCGCTCGCCGGCAGGGCACACGCCGCCGACGCGAATGACGTCGCCGAAGCTCACCGTGCCGTTTGTCGGATCATAGAACAGCTTGATGACCTCGTCCACGGTACCGTTCCGCTGTCCTCTGCCCGTTTCGTTGTAGATGCGGTAGTTGATGCAGTTGTTATACCACGGATACTGATACGAGTCGTCGTATCGGTCGGGGCCTACCGAGCGGATCATGCATGTATCGGCCGGCAGCCCGAGAAGATCCGGCGCGGTCTTCGTGCCGGTGTTTCGTTCCGTGGCGGAAGACCCCGCGTGGAATTCGAACTTCGGATAGCACGCCGAAGTTCCTGTGGAACCGGTTCCGCTGGGCGTATCCCAGTAGTTTCCAAACTGGTCATGCGGAACGCTGGTGATGTAGGCGATCGGCGAGGTCAAATCTTTCAGCCCATACTGGTAGATCGGCGAGAAGCTGCTCGACCAATCCCGGAACGTGTACGAGTTCCAGTCCACCATATAGGCTTCCTCGGCGATCATGATCTGGCGCATGTCCGACTTGACGCGCGCCACCTTCGAGCGCACTTGCGCTTCGAGGAAGTTGGGGATCGCAATCGCTGCAAGAATGGCAATGATCGCCACGACAATCAGCAGCTCGATCAGCGTGAATCCCCATTGTGTGTTTTTCCGCTGGTGTCTCATGATGAGCCTCCCTTCGTTGGATTGGATACTGTATGAGGGAATATCGGCCCGCCGAGAATCTGTAATGTCCCTGTTTCGGAACAGACTGGGCCCTTGATTATGAATCCTTGCTCCTTTTCGAAGGAAAAGGTAATGTTCCAATGTGGAAACCTAGGCTCACTTTGCCAGCAGTTGATTCGCCCACAGATGAACCGGATGCACCTCGGCATGGTTGGCGCCGACGATGTCCAAGTCGCCGTCGCCGTCCAGGTCGGCGGCGACGATGTCGTGTGACCCGTCTGTGTCGAGGACCTGCTTCACCCAGTTCTCTCCCTTATCGCGATTGAACAATACCACAACCTCATCCGGGTCGTCGCCCTGATGCATTTCGGCATAAGCGATATCCAGGAGGCCGTCCTGATCGAAATCGCCGAGCGCCAGTGAATGGATCACGCATTCGATGTCCGGAACGATGACGTGCTCTTTCCACGCGACGGTGCGATCGCCGGCGGGGCACTCGAACCACGAAATCTTGTAGCGCTGGCCCTTCAGTTCGGAGGGGGTCAGGACAAGGTCGGGCCGCCCGTCGCCGTTGATATCGCCAAAGCCCACCTTGGTGTCCGGCTCCGCCCACTCCGGAGCAAACGTGTGCGGCGTCCATTTGCCGGAATCGTTTTGATACCACATGCCGTTGATCACAATGTCGGGCTTGCCGTCGGCGTTCACATCGGCCAGTTTCAGGCCTTCGCCGTGAGGACACTCGATCCGTTCCTTTTTCCACGCGCCCGGGGCGGTCTGATGGAACACAAAGATTTCATTGCCGCGCCGCCCGAAGGCCGACTGGTCGCGCG
>JADFCW010000182.1 GCA_017161705.1 Candidatus Sumerlaeota bacterium
GCAGCCGGTTCCGGAGTTGGCGCCGGCCCCAACTCCTCCGGCGGCAAGGTAGTCTCGCCGGTTCCCAGTTCGGGCCGATAGGAAACCCGGATTCGTGCGCGCCCTTCGCCGATGGTGGGAGAGGGATCCACCTTTTCCACATAAATCTCGTAGTCTTCGAAAATTTCCGAACGGAATTCGGGAATGCTCAAATCGCTCGACTGCGCTGTGCGGGTGCGCACAACCAATTGGACCGAGTCGTCGTTTTCGTCCGCGAAGTTGTTCTCATCCACTCGGACCAGTCGGACGCTCAGATCGCGGAACGTCCGTTCATCCTCGACGCGCAGGGAAAACGACGCTTCGGTCCCTGCTGCTCCTCCGGTTGCCGCCGTAGCTCCCGCCGCAATGCCCAGCACCTGCTCCAGCTGCGAGGCAAGATCGCCGGCGATGGCGTGTTCGAGATAGATGATCTTCGACCGCATCTTGGGTTCCAGCTGGGGCAGCGCCTCGATGAAATCCGAGACTTTTTTGATGTTCGCGGGCGTATCAATGAGCGTCAGCTGCAGCGTGTCGGGATCGTACCACATGCGGCGTCCCTGCTGGCGCGCCGCCGATTCGCCCTCCTTGTGATACAGCATAGCCGAAACGACTTCGACTACCTGCGCGCCGAACGCCTTGACCTGTTCGTCGTTCTGCGTCAACACATCGCGCGGTGTCAGGTTTGTGGTATACACTTCCAGCTCCGCCTGTTCCAGATTCATCTGGAATTTCGGATCGCTGAGCAGTTCTTCGACTTTGCGGATATTTTCCTCCGTGTCCTTGACCACAAGATCGGCGCCGCCCTCATGGCGGGCCAGAATAATCTTGCGGGCCAGCTCATACGGCGGTTTTTGCTGCTCGGTCTTGAGAATGGCTTCGACCAGCGTCTTGATGGAATCGGCGAGGTCTTCGCGCACGGAGTAGATTTTGGTGATCAGCTTGGGCGGCGCTTTGTCGCGATACTGCTGGAGAAAGTCGGCCGTCTTGATGATGTTGCGCGGCGTGTCGGTCAGAATCATCACAGCCTGCCGCTCGTCAATGGTCAGCTCGATGCCTTTGATCGGCGGTGTGTCGGCGCCCCAAAGGATCCGTTGCAGTTCGCCGCTTTCATAGAGCCGCCGCACAATCAGGAGCAGGTCGGAATCGAGGTGGAAGACTTTGGTCTGCAGATCGGGCATAATGGTAATAATGTCGCCCTGGCGCTTCCAAATCAGACCGTTGGGCGGCAGGACGGTGTCGAGGATTTCCCGCAGGCGCTTGTCCTCGAACTTGGCCACGACCAGGGCATCGGCGCCCTGCACAATGGTGAAGTTGATGCCGGTCACAAACGAAAGCGTGTCGAGGAACTCGCGCAGTTTGGTGCCTTCCTTGACCTCGATGGTGATCTTCTCTTCGAGTTTGGCTGCCGCTGCGGCTTCTTCCGCGGCTTGTGTTTTGCGGATTTCTTCCTGCTTCAAAAACTCCTGATATTCGGCGTCGGTTTCTTTCAGATAGTTTGCCGCTTTGGCGTTGCTCGGATCCACCATCAGGACTTCTTTCCATTTTTGAACGGCGGTTTGGATATCCTTGGCGCGATACGCAGCCATACCCTCCGAAAGCAGGCGCTCGGCCTGGGCCGCGCGGGCGCTTTCGCGTTTAGCGGCGGCGCTGGCCTGCTGGGAGTCCAGCCGCTCTTTGGCTCGGCGATACTGCCTCTGCGCCTCGGCATTCTGCGGGTCGCTGCGGAGTATGGCCTCGTACGCGGCGGCGGCGCCCGCATAATCGCCTTTGTCCATGAGAGCATTGGCCTGGGCCAAAGAGGCCTTGACAGCCTCGTTGGACGCTTGGCTGCGCGCCTTGTCCAGATCAGCCAAAACCGCTTTGGCCATCGCATTATCGGGGCTGAGGACAAGCGCCTCGCGCACTTTCTTTTCCGCCTCGTCCCATTTCCGTTCGGCCAGGAGATTTCGCGCATCGGCAATCAAACCGGCCACGGTGGTTTCAATTTGCTTGCGCTGAGCCTCGGCCACTTCATCGTCGCTCTTTTGTTCGGCTTGCGGAGCGGGAGCCGGCGGCTGGGTTTTGGGTTTTTCCGCCGCTTTTTGAGTGGCCTTGGGTTTGGCCGGAGCAGCGGGTTTTTCCGATTCTTTCGGCGGCTCGGCCGCGGCCGATTCAGCCGCTTTGGGGGCGGCGGCTGCGGCAACCTCGCGTGCACGTTGCGCCTCGGCTTCTGCAGCCTGCCGCGCAGCTTCCTGTTGGGCCAGCATGGCCTGCAGTTCCCGAATCTGCTGGCGCGCCGGATCAAAACCGCCGTCGGCCTGGAGTGCCTCGCTGAGCATGGCTATCGCTTGCGCATACTGCCCCTGCGCAATCAGATTTTGTGCTTCGTCATACTTTGCTTGCGCGGCCTGCCGCGCCTGCGCCAGCGCGGGAACCTGCGGCTGCACTTGCGCGGCGGGCTCGGCTTCCACCGGCGGCGGCGGCGGAACCGGAGCCGTCGGGGCGGCGGGACCGGGCGTGAGGGTTGTCGGCACCAGCACCTCGGGCGCAACAGTTGCCGGCGCCGTCATGGGCAAAGGCGCTGCCGTCGGCGAAACCTCGGACGCAGCATTTTCAGCACCTTCCGCTTTTACCGCATCCCGCCGGAAAACGCCGGCAATTCTTCCCAGAAGCGAGGGACGATCTCCGGCGGAGCCCGCGGCGTCGCCGGCAGTGTGCTGCGATTCGATTGCCTTGCGGCACCGCTCGATGCCGCGCAATGCGGCGGCATTTTCGGCGTCCTCGCCCAATGCTTCGCGATAAATTGCAACAGCCTGGTCATAGCGGCCGGCGCGTTCCTGTTCGCGTGCGGCGGCCAGCTTGCTGTTCACACGTTCCTTGCGTTGCTGGGCTTCCCATTCAGCGCGGCGCCGTTCCGCCTCGGCGCGTTCGCGTTCCTGGGCGGCCCTGATGCGATCCAGCTCGCGCAGAGCCGTTCGGTTGTTTGGATCCTCGCTGAGGATGTTTTGATACGTTTGAATGGCCTTGTCCACCTGGCCGGCTTTGAATTGCGAGGCGGCAAACGCCAGGTCCTCGCGGATTTTCTTCTCGCGATGCGCCTTGAGCGCCGCTTCCTGTTCCTGACGCTGACGCTCGGCAAACGCGGCGCGCGCTTTTTCGACATTCGCCAGGCCTTCGGCCGCCGCGGTGTTGGCGGGATCGAGAGCCAGAGCATTTTTATAAGCTTGCTCGGCGGCGTCGAACCGCTCGTCTTTTAAGTGGCTGCGGCCCAACGTGAGCGCTTCGGCAACGGCGGCTTTTTTGACTCGTTCGGATTCTTCGAGAGCCCTTCGCCGTTTCTCCTCTTCCTCGGCCAAAGCCGCTTGCTGTGCGCGCTCTTTCGCTTCCTGCTCGGCCTGCAGTCGTTCGACCTCGGCTTGACGCTCGCGCGCGATCTGACGCAGTCCGGCGGTTGCACGCCGGTTGCCGTCGTCAAGCTGGAGAACTTTTTCATACGCCGCCTGTGCGGCGTCCCATTGCTTTGCATCCAGAAGTTGCTGGGCTTGTTCGAGTGCCTGCTGGATTTGCGCTTCCCGCTCGCGTTTGGCGGCTTCCGCCTGCTGGCGCGCCAGAGCTTCGGCCTCGGCCTTGCGTTGGTCTTCGATTTGGCTCAAAGCGCGCGAGGCGGTTCGATTTTTCGGATCCAGTTCAAGCACCTTTTGGAACGCCGCCTGTGCGGCATCCCACTGATGGGCGGCCTGCAAGTCCTTGCCTTGCTGCAACGCAGCGGCCAAGGCCGCCTGCCGCTGTCGCTCCTGCTCTTCGGCCTGCTGTTTAGCGAGGGCCTCGGCGCTGGGCACGGGAGCGGCCTGGAGAGGCGGGGCCGCAACGGGGGTCGGCGAGACCGGCCCGGCTTTTTCCGCGCCCTGTCCCGTATTCACTGCGGTCTGCGCAACCGGTCCGGCTTTGCGGGCCTGCGGCAGGTATTTCCATGTGTCGCGATAATTGCCCGCCAGGAGCCATACGGTTTCCAGTGCCTCGGTCGCACCCTTGTAGTCTTTGGCCTGAAACTTTCTCACCCCGTCTCCGTAAAGAGATTCAATTTGCCGTTTCAAGCGGGCGGGATCCTGAGGGGCTTGTTTCATAGCGGCGAGCTTTTGCGCTGCGGCCAGCTCGCACGCCCGGGTCCACGCCGCGACGTTGGGATCATCAGGCGCCAGACGCCTGGCGCGTGCCAGGTAATGCAATGCGAGATCAAAGTTGGCCTCACGATACAACTGCTGGGCGCTGGCCACAGTCTCGGCGACCACGGACTGCTTGCCTTGTTCAAAAACCGCCTTCTCCTGAGCGGTTCCCGCCACAACGAGGAACTGGAGAACGACTGCCACAAGAGTTGTCCACTTGCCGGCGCTGAGCTGTTTGAGCGGGTTCATCTATCCCTCTTCCCCTCTCCACTAGATTCCAACACACACAAATTACAATATGACCACATGGCAATTCTCAATTGCCCGCATTCATACGTCGCGTCAAGCGTTTTTCTCGCTTTTTTCGCCCGAAACCTTCCTGTCCCCCTCGGAAAGGTTCCGGCCTGTGATGCTTTGGCTATCGCTCAGCACACCGCCGGTGGAATCCCGGCTGGTGCGCTTCATTTATGGCGTTCCCGATGGTGCAGCCGGCGGACTTGCCGCTGGTGTTGTGCCGGCTTCAGGCGTCAAACCAGCGGGCGGCACCGTGCGCCCCGGCCCCGGCGGCGTGCGCGCCGGCGCGGCTTTGGCGGCGGCCTCGGCCTGCTTGCGCTCCATGTCGGCAATGGTGCCCATCAGCTCGTACGCACGCCGGTGCGAGGGCATCTCTTTGATGATGTCCTGCAAAATGCGTTTGGCCTCGGGAATGTTGCCGCTGAGAAATGCCTGATTGGCCTGCTCAAACTGCTTGTCGAGCCGCGCCATCATGCCCGCCTGGAGAGCGGCGCTCCGGGCGTCGAACATATTGAAATCTATGACACCGCGCAATTCCTGGATGCTTCGTAAATCCTTTGGATGTGTGAACGTCTCCTTCATGAACGCCGGCCAGAACTCCGGCGTCGGCGACAGCTGCGGCGGCGGAGGTGGAGGCAAAGGGGGCAGCGTCACCTGCTGCTCCGCGTACCACAGCAAAGCGGTGATCCCCAACAGGACTGCCAAAGCCGCGATGACGACCTGATCCATCTTGCGGCGGATTTTGACCCACTGTGCCTGCAACCATTCGTTGGTATCCATCGTTCCGCCGAACCTTCCTCGCCTGCCTTACCCCGGTCAAACCAACTCTTTTTACTCCCGGCGCACCGGCGGCGCCGTTTAGGAATCCTCATCGGAATACGGTGCAGAAATCGGCGCCTGCGGTCCCCACATTCCCGGACGCCCCACCGGCGTGGGCGTCGGTTCAATCCTGGAATTCTTCCCTTTCACTTTTCCAACGATCCGGAAGATATAGACCCGCGCCGCGCCGGCGCCGCCGGGATTCGGCACCATCTGCGGCGAGCCGGCGAGCGTGGCTTTCTCCATCTCTTTCAGCGTGCTGAGACGCTGCGTCAGTTCCGCCGCCGAGCGCTCCTGATCGGCATATCCTTCAATGGTGATCTCCCCCAGTGGGCCCATCTCCACCGAGCGGAAAAACACATCGGGTGGCCGCTCGGTCTGAATCAGCGAAAGCACGCGGAAGAAATACTCGCGATCCATTCCAAAAGCCGGCGATGATGCGCTCGACCGGATTAATAAGAACACCAGGCCTCCCACCATGCCGCGGCGTTCGGTTGCTTTATTCAGCCGTTCCAGAAGCGGCGCTTGTTGCTGATATACCATTTCCATACTGCGGCCTTGCGTTTGCCACTGGCTGATCACATGGTCGCCGCTTTGCGAAACCAGAAACAGCATGCCAGCCAGAAGCCCCGCCTGCACGGCCAGATATAGATTTTTCCGCTGAAATTCGATCCATCCCTTCAGGTGCTCGGGCAGAAAATCTATGCTGATGCAACTGGCGCCCAGACCATGCAGGGCCAGCCCAATACTGACGGCAAACGGGGTAAGCGCGACCGCGCCGGCGCGCTCGCTCAGACGGCATTTGGGATTGTGGAGTTCCCGTTCGATTTCTACGGGAATGCCAATGCGTTCTTCCAAATACGCGGCCAGATTGGGTAGCACCGCCTGACCGCCGCTCAGAACCACACGGTCCACAGCCATGCCGTCCGGTTGCGAAATATAAAAATCCAGCGAGCGCCGGATTTCCGCCACCATGCGGTCCACCACCGGCATAATGGCTCGGCAGGCGTTCTCATCGCAGCGGTCGGTGGGCACGGGCGTGCCGGAAAGAATGACCTGTGTTTTTTCCCGCTTAATGCGCTCTGCCTCGGCGAAACTGTCGAGCTTGCAGCGGTCTTGAATATTCCGGGTCAATTGGTTGCCGGCGACCGGGATACTGCGGGCGAAACCGATGACTTTCGAACCGCCCGTCCGCCCGATTGCCAGGTCCATGGTGGCCGCCCCGATGTTGACGTAAGCGCGGACTTCTTCGGGAAGGCCTGATGACAGCACGTCAGCCGCGGGGGCTTCTTCCGCCGATGCCTCCGGGGCCTCGGCCGCCTTTTTCTTCTTGCCGCCCATCAGCCCTTTGAACATTGCCCCCAGACCCGCCGCCTTGGCCGGCTTTTTGGGCTGCGCGGTCTCTTCACCTTCTTCTCTGGTTTCTTCCGGCGCGGCGGCCTTGGGCTTGACTGGCATATCGAGCGAGAATTCCTCGGGCTCGATGCCCTGATCAAACATGTGAAAGTTGAACAACGCAAATGAACTGACACCCAGGCGCACCGCACGAAGGGGCAGTTTGCGAATCAACCCCATGTAGTTCTCGACGATATCGCGCTTGATAGCAACGAGAAGCACCTCGACCTCGTCCTCGACGTCGGTCGGGGCAATTTGATATTGGAGAATGGTCTGTTCGAGGGGAAACGGAATTTGCTGGCGGGCTTCAAACCGGATAATTCGTTCGAGCCGTTCCTCACTCGTGCGCGGCAGTCGCACGCGGCGCACAAATACAGCATGGCCCGGCAACGCAAATACGGCTTGGCGCGTTCCGAACTTATGTTCGCGAAGCACGTCGCGCAGCGTCTGAACGACCGCCGCCCATCGCGTCTCCGCCGGCGTATCCGGTCCCACGTCCAGCGGCGCCTCCACCAACCGTTGGATCAGAACGCCGGACCGGTCCTGAGACAGCTCGGCTATCTTCAGCGATGTGCTTCCGATGTCAACACCGAGGCATCGTCGGGCACGACGATTCACGCTTGTCCTCCCTCCCAGTGGTCACACACTTTCCCCTGTAACTCGCATAGTCGCTGGTTCCCCTCGTCGTGTCTGCCGCTTCGGACATTATTGCGCTCCGGTCCTTAGTGTTACTGGGAAGGTCCTTTTCCCTCGTGCCGAGAGATTGAATGGATCAAATAGCGGGATAATTCCTAAGATTAGAATATAAAACGAGGTTCACGCTAAGGAACCCGCCAAACACAAGTCAACAGGATTTTTGTTATTTTACTATCTATTTTTCCCCGCTCGCTTCCCCTCGCATCGGCGCGTCTATCCGCTCTTTTTGCCCCTCGCTTGCCGATTCCAGACGGCCGGCACAGACCTCGATGGCGCGGTCGGCCCCGATCAGCGGCCCCAGGATTTCCGGATCGCCCGCGGTCGTGGCCAGCGTTTGCACACCCGCGCGGAACAAGCCCAGAAGACGCCGCCGACGCTCGCCGTCAAGTTCGACGCCCAGATCGTCGGCGAGAAGCAGCGGCGACTCCCCCGTCTTTTGGTTCATCCATTTCACCGTGGCCAACCGAAGCGCCAACGCCGCTGACCGCTGCTGTCCCTGCGAACCATAATTTCGCACGTCCTTCCCGCCAATTCGCAAAATAAAATCATCGCGGTGAGGGCCGATGAGCGTTTGCTGCCGGGTGCGTTCGACCGGTGCGGACTCGCGGAGCCGCGCGCGAAATCGTTCGGTCGCCGCAGCGCGGTCGTCGCTCCCGCCGATGCCCGATCCGCTGCGATATTCCAAAACCAGTGGGCCGTCGCCCGGAGCCATTTGTCCATATATCTCGCGCGCCAGCAACGCCAGTTCGTCCACGGTGCTGCGGCGCGCCAGGCTGATCTCGACACCGTGTGCAACCAGCCGCTCGCCCCATACGTCAAGGTCTCCAGTGTCCCCGGCTTGCAACGTGCTGTCGGCTGTTCTCAACGCGGCATTGCGCTGGCGCAACACCTCGACATACGACTGCAAGTGGGACAGATAGGTCGGGCTCACCTGAGCCAACGCCATGTCCAGGTAGCGACGGCGCAGAACGGGCGACCCGGCGGCCAGCCCAATATCCTCGGGGGTAAAGACCACAACCATCAGATGGCCGAGAAGATCGCCCAACCGGCCCAGGACCTTGCCGTCCAGCCATGCAACCTTCCCGTGCTCAGTCAGCGAAACCGCCAAATGATGGGCCACCCCGCCGCGCTCGATATGCGCCTCGATGCGCGCCACCGCCGGCCCTTCGCTGGCCCACGCCAAACACTCGCGGTCATAGCGCGTGCGGAACGACCGGCCGGTGGCCACATAGTGAACTGCTTCGAGCAGATTTGTTTTCCCCTGCGCGTTTCGCCCCCAAAACAACGTCACACCCGGCGACAGCTCCAGACAGACCTGCCGCAGGTTGCGAAAGCCCTCGATCGTCAACTGACGCAGAATCATGTCGGCAGAAACTGTTGCGACAATGGCAATGTTGTTTCAAGCGAAAAGCCCCGCGCCGCCAGGAGGAGCAAATTCCAATTACACGCAGCATGGAGGTCTGGCTGTATGTGCATAACTCTCGGCCAGATTTTTTATCCCAAAATTGCCTGACAATATTGTATTGTCGTGCGCGAGATGCCCATCCCTCGTTGGCGCGGTGCATTTTGGACTGGAAATACGCCGTCGGGCCGGATAAGGAAACACCGCCGTGATTGCGAACGACGCAAGAATCGCTCCGCAGATTTCTTTGCCTGTCGCATGGAGCGCCATGAGGGGGCGCCGACCATGGCGTGCCGCAATACCCTATGCGGCCGCCGTTTTTGTGCTCACGGCAGGCTGCATCGCCTGCAGCCGCCCACTCCCGTTCCGGCCTCTCTCCGCAGGCCCAGGAGTTTCTCCCGTGTATATTTCCAAGTTGAACAACGGCATGACGGTTCTGATTCAGGAAAACCACGCCAATCCGATCGTCACCCTCGATGTGTGGGTCAATACTGGCTCGATGAACGAACTGCCCGAAATCAACGGCGTGTCGCATTTTCTCGAACATATGATGTTCAAGGGCACGAAAAAGCGCCCGGCCGGCAAAGTGGATCTGGACATCGAAAGCGTCGGCGGCGAAACCAATGCCGGAACCTCCAAGGACTTTACCCACTACTATGTCACCGTGGCCTCCGAATACGTCACCACCGGCCTCGATGTTCTTTCAGATGTGATCATGAACTCAACGCTGGAGCCTGACGAAGTCGAACGCGAGCGCCAGGTTATTCTTGAAGAGTTCAAACGCAAGCAGGACTCCCCCTTCAACTCGCTGTACGACATCATCCACGACCTGGCCTTCCAGTCCGGCCCCTACAAACAAAGCGTGCTCGGGACGCAGGAAAGCATCTCGCAACTGACACGTGCGCAATTGATGGATTACTATCGCCGCTATTACACGCCCGACAACATGGTGTTGGTGGTGGTTGGCGACGTCAAACCGGAGACGCTTCTGCCCGAAATTCAGAAATACTTCGGGCGCTACCGCCGCACCGCTCAGCCTTTCGATCTGCCCGCAAAGCCCATTCGCTGGGGCGGCCCCGTCCGTCGGATCATCGAAAAAGACAAGCGGGAGTCCTACACCGTCATGGCTTTCCCCGCCCCCGGCATGGCTACGCCGCGCGAGACCATCATTATGGACGTGCTGACCGGGATTCTGGGCAACGGTCGTTCCTCTCGACTCTATCAGTCGCTGCGCGAGAAAAAACAGATCGTCTCGAGCATCAGTGCCAGTTACGAGCTGGCCAAAAAGCCCAGTCTGTTTCTCGTTTTCGCCACCCACGAGCCCAGGAACTTCGACGCCGTGTGCGAAGGAGTGCTGGAGGAAATTCGCCGCGTGCGGGCGCGGCGCGTAGGAGCGCGGGAACTGGCCAAGGTCAAAAAAATGGCGCTCAACGAATACTACTTCGCCACCGAAACGACCAACGGACATGGCTTCATGCTCGGTCTGTCCTATGTTCTCTCGGGCAGCGAAAAATACGAGCGCACCTATCTTCGGGAACTGAACCGCGTGTCTGCCTCCGACGTGCTCCGCGCGGCCCGACGCTACCTCGATCCCGAAAAAATGGTCGTGGCGACGATTCAGCCCAAAGGGGCCGAAGAACCGACCGCCGAGGAGTTTCCGGCACCATGAATGATCGGAACGAACGGCCTCCGAAGTGTTCTAGGCGACGCAGCCCGCGCGGTCCATCGCACTACGCCGCACTTCTTGCCGCTTTGTCCATGTTCTGTTCCATTTCTTATGGAGAACTGACGATGAATGTCTTGCCCAACGGTATCCGCTTGATCGTCAAACGCAACCCGTCCAATCGCATCCTGGCCATGCAATGTTATTTTCGCACCGGCTCCTACTACGAGCGCAGCGAAGAGAACGGCATAAACCACCTGCTGTGCGAAACCATGTTGAAGGGCACCCAAAAACGAACGGCGCTCGAAATTGCGGAAACGATGGAAGCCATCGGCGGCGAAATTGACGCGTCGGCTTCCGAAGACTTTGTGGTGGTTTCGACCATCAGCACCGTCGAGGACCTCGACACCGCCCTCGATGTTCTCAGCGACGTCATCGTCCATCCCACCTTTCCGCCCGAGGAGTTGGAAAAGGAGCGCGAGGTCGTACTGGCTGCCATCCGTCAGCAGGAAGACCACTCCTTTTCGTTTGCCTACAAGCGGTTCCGCGCCCTCCTCTACGAAGGCCATCCCTATGCCATGCCGGTGATCGGGACGACCGAAACCGTGCGCGGCATCACACGGAAGCAGATCGTCGCCCTGCACCGCGGGCAATTCGCGGCCGACAACATGCTAGCGGTCGTTGTCGGTGATGTTCACCCTGACACGATCGCCCGCAAAATGGCCCGCGCGTTCGCCGACATGCCCCTGCACCACGAGGAAAAAATCCACGTCAGCAAACAGTTCCGTCCACGCTACCGCGCGCGAACTTTTACCAGAGAAGTCGAACAAGCCTTCATCATCCTGGGTTTTGTCACGGATCGCGCGCGCTCGGAAGACTACGTGCCGCTCAAGGTTGCCTGCTCCGTACTGGGCACGGGCGCGGCGGTGTCCGCGCGATTGTTCGTCCGGCTGCGCGACCGTCTCGCACTGGCGTACTCCGTCGGCTGTCAAATGCGCGGAGCATGGGACAAGAGCCACTTCTACGCCTACATTGGCACCAGCCCCGAAACGGTCGAGATGGCGCGCGACAAACTTCTCGAGGAAATCCGCCTGCTGGCCGCCGAACCCGTCCCGCCCGAGGAACTCGAACGGGCCAAAAACCATCTCATCGGACAATTCCGCATCGCGCACCAGCGGAACAGCGCGCAGGCGGAATTCCTCGGCACGTATGAAATGCTCGGACTCGAGGCTCGGTTCGACGAAAGGTATTGCGATCTGATCAAACAGGTCACCGCCGAACAGGTGCAGGCGGTCGCGGCCAAGTATTTTACCGCCCCGACCATTGTGATTCTGCGCCCGCCGGCAAAGGCGAGGTAGCGGTGCCCGCGCGGCCCTGCCGGCAATTTGCGCTTTGCAGAAAAGAAGCGGCGCGGCGATACTCCTCGATCGGAACGTGCGCGGTCATTCATTTCACCTCCGGGAGAATTCCTGATGGTCTATTTTCAACCGTTCCTGGGCATGGCGTTTATGATTTTGTTCTGCATGGCCGTGTCGGCCCGCCGTCGCCTCGCCGTCCGCCAGTGGCGGATTCTGGTTTGGGGACTGGGCCTTCAATTTGTGTTCGCACTGGTAGTGCTCAAGACGCAAGCCGGCAGAGCGTTTTTTGACGTAATGAACGATGCTTTTCTGGCCCTGCTCAATTTCTCCAACGAAGGGGCGAAGTTTGCCTTCGGCGATCTGGCCGACCCGACGCGCAAACCGTTGGTCCTGACTTTTGCCATTCTGACCTCGATCATCTTTTTTGCCAGTCTCATGGCCGTCCTGTATCATCTCGGCATCATGCAATGGATCGTGAAAGCGATGGCGTGGATCATGGCCCGAACGATGGGAACGAGCGGGGCGGAGTCGCTGTCGTCGGCGGCCAACATTTTTGTCGGCATGACCGAGGCGCCCCTCATCATCCGCCCCTACCTCCCCACAATGACGCGGTCGGAGCTGATGGCGGTCATGGTCGGGGGATTTGCCAACATCGCCGGCGGCGTCA
>JADFCW010000183.1 GCA_017161705.1 Candidatus Sumerlaeota bacterium
GATTTCTTCTTCCAGCTGCATGCGAATGGCCCGCCGGAGGTCCTCTTGGGTGATCATTTCGCGCTCGACCAGAAGCTGGCCCAACATGCGGTCAGGGCGGAGCGTTTTCTGGTCCAAGAGGACATCCTCTAAGTCGCTTCGTTGAATCAACCGCTGTCGGACCAGGATTTGCCCCATCCGCCGGGTCTGGTCGAGCGTTGACGAGTTGATGATCCGCCCTTGACGTATCAGCAAGTCTATTCCCCGTTGCTCCCGCCGGACCATCAGCACTCCGCTCAGCTTGCCCATGGCCAAGAATTGCAGCACCTCGGCCAGACTGAATGCTCGTAGGCTTCCTTCCAGCTCCATGATCAGGGGTCCTTGCGATCTTCCGTTTTCTCGGGTATCCTGTGGATCGCCTTACCAGATCGCGGGAATCCAATCGCATCCGAGCTGGGAATGCAACCAAGAATTGAAGTGTTGTTGCGCGCCAGCGACTAACCGAACCATTTTCGACCGGAAGGGGTCAGGTGAACCTCGCCGGCGGCAGCGCGGTAGGCCACGAAGCAGGTTTTGTCGAAGGATTTCTTGACCCAAACCACAGCCGAATGGTTGCGGCCGGCGTCGCTTTCTTTCTCCCGCAGCTCATAAAAAGGCACCGTATGGTGATTCACGACGCGGTTGACTTCGTTGCTCCACACCAGAGGACATTTCCAGGTGCTGCGAAAGACTTTCAGAACCATAAGCTGGCATGTAAGCAGATAAGGAGCGGACTCTTGGGAGGAATCCTGCCGGGCAATTTCCACCACTGCGCTGCCGACTCTCAATCCCAGCCAGTGGAGGTCGCACCGCTGGAGGATGTGCAAGTCCGGCACATCGCCTTCTGCCCGCCGTTCGACCCGACTGGGTCCGGGTGCGGCAACCGGCCGAAGGATCTGGCTGGAAGGAACTTCGGGTGCAGCCGGCGGTACGGCAGGGGGGACAGCGCCGGGAGACCCGCCAGCGGCCTGGACCTGCCCTGAGCGCCCGGCAGCAGCGGCGGCGCGACGTTCCAGCTCGCTGACCGGCGACGTTTTGGTCTCTGCTGCTTCAGTGATCCGGCGGATCACCAAAGCGGCAATGGCTTTCAAGGTCTCCTTGACACCAACCCCGTTCACGGCCACGGCCTCGAACGAGGGAACATGGTCAGGATTAAGAAGCGCCTCCATCTGATCCAATGGTATGGCATCGGGCAGATCGCGTTTGTTGTATTGAATGACATAGGGCATGGTTTCAAGGCTGAGGCCATAGCTCTCAAGGTCGTTGCGAAGGTCTTCGAGGCTTTCGCGGTTTTCCTCCATACGGTCCGGGCCGCTGTCAGCGACGAAGACCACACCGTCGGCCCCTTTGAGCACCAGGCGGCGCGTTGCGCGGTAGTAGACCTGGCCGGGTACCGTGTAGAGTTGGAACTTGGTTTTGAAACCTTTGACCTCGCCGAGATCAAGAGGCAGGAAATCAAAAAAAAGCGTGCGATCCTGTTCGGTAGCCAGGGACACCAAATCGCCGCGGAATTTCGGCGGGATTGTCTTGTGAATAATCTGAAGGTTGGTGGTCTTTCCGCAAAGCCCGGGACCGTAATAGACAATCTTGCACGATACTTCTTTGAATGCATAATTAATGTTAGCCATTCGCGTCCTTCACTTCTCGTTTGCGCGGCCGCCAGGAATGCGATGCCGCAAACCCCTGCCTTTCTACTTTCCGGACGCCGTTTTGCATCCTTGCCGGTTGCGTCGTGCACCGCAGACGTTATGCTTCATCCCTGAGCACGTCCACGAAAGTCCACTTACATGCGAGGTTAGGCGAAACTGTTCGGCAATTGCAAGATGATTTTCCTGCCTGGGCGTTCGCGCTCGATTCTCCTAGCTGCCGCTGCACGGAAAGTAAAAGACCAAAGACCCTGCCCGAGGGTTCTCTCTTTGATATTGCCTGGCTTGCTTTTTGGGGCTCAGTTGCAACAAATTGAAACAATAGGAAACTCTTTACCTAACGCGAGGTCGAGACACCGCCGGCATGGAAGAGCCGCTCAAGGCGATTCTTCCCCCACGGCCGCCACGTGCAAGAAGTTGGTAATTCCCGTTTCCCCCAGCGGAAGCCCCGCCACCACCACGACGCGGCGCGGTCCGGCGATGTTGGCTGCCCGCAGGCACAATCGGGTTACATGGCCGATCCACGACTCGATGCTTCGGTCGAGCAGTGCGCTGGTCATGCCGGACAGCTCGGGAAGGTCCACCGGCTGCACTCCCCAGCATAGCATCAATCGGCGCAATGTTGCAACGTTGGCGCTACCGGCAAGAATAGGACATTCCGGCCGATGGCGGGCGATGCGCCGCGGCGTGGAACCGCCTTCCGTCAGGCAAACGATGGCATCGAGTTTCAGGTGATGGGCCAGTTCGACGGCGGCATGGGCGACCGCCGAATCGTTATCCCGCATGGGCGATTCCGGGTGAAGCCAGCGGCGCCGGTCCAACGCCTGATCCGCTGCCTGAGCCACGCGGTCCATGGCACGAACCGCCTCGACAGGATAGCGCCCCACGGCGGTTTCGCCGCTGAGCATGACGGCGTCGGTTCCGTCGAGGATGGCATTGGCAATATCGGCGACTTCGGCGCGCGTCGGCCGCCGGTTCTGGATCATGGATTCGAGCATCTGGGTGGCTGTGATGGCCGGCTTGGCGTGTTGATTGCATGCACGAAGGATTTGTTTTTGCACCAACGGTACTTGTTCGAGGGGCAATTCGACGCCGAGATCGCCGCGCGCCACCATGACGCCGTCGGCGGCTTCGAGGATTTCATCGAGGTGCTCGACCGCCCGGCGCCGCTCGATCTTGGCAATCAAGGCGATTTGCCCGCCGCACTTGCGAACCCGGTCGCGCGCCAGAAGCACGTCGGCGGCCGAACCGACAAACGACAGGCCAAGAAAATCGAATTGTTCGGAGACGGCCAGTGCAATCGAGCGTTCATCCTCGTCGGTGATTGCCGCCAACTGCAGGGTGCTGTCGGGGAGATTGATGCCTTTGCGGCTGGCCAGGAGGCCGCCCTCGATCACACGGCAAATCACTCGGCGTTCCTCGACGGACTCGACAGCCAGCCGAATCCGGCCATCGTCGCACGCAATGGTGTCGCCGACCTTTACATCCTCGTGCAGCCGCTCATACGAGACTGGAATGAGAGCGGAGGAACCGATGAAGTCGTCGGGTGTGAGAATCACCACGCTGCCGGTTTCCAGCGGCGTGGGTTCCGGAGCGATTTCGCCGCAGCGAATTCGGGGTCCCGCAATGTCGCCGAGCAGCGCCACCTCGCGGCCCAGTTCGGCGGCCACCGCGCGGACGGTTTTCGCCATGCGGCGATGTTCCTCGGGGGTGCCGTGGGAGAAATTGATACGAAAAATATCGGCCCCTGCCTCGATCAGCGCGCGGATCATGGCAGGGGATTCGCTGACCGGACCCAGTGTGGCGACAATTTTTGTCTGCGTCATACGATGGACTTCCTGCAAGGGACTCGCCATAGGTATTTTACAGAATAACGTAGGCTAATTCTTTATGCAAAATCCGGCCAAAGATACTAAAATTCCCTGCGCAGCATAACGGTAGAGGACAACGCAGTCTAACTCTCGGTCCAAAATCCTTAGGGATGTGCGGCATCATCCAGAGGCAAAAAAGCCGGGATGTAGCGGCGGGCGATTTCTTCCCATACTTTTTCCAGCAATTCCATCGGCCGGCCAATCACCCGTTTCGCCCGGCCGCCGACAACCACCGGCGCGGAGCCGTGTGATTCGGCCGCCGCCTCGAACAGCCAGGCCAGAAGTTCGTCGCCGTAGCGAGGCCGCCCCTCGTGCAACAATAGGACAATGTCGCGCGGCTCGGCGGCCACCAATGTTTCCAGGGGCGAGCCGTTTTGCGTTCGTTCCAAGATCAGAAGGTCCGCCGTATGGCCTTCGGCAATCCGGCCTAGATGTCCTTCAAGATTCAACGCCCGCGCCGGATTGACTGTAACCATTTTGAACAATTCGTCCAAAGGCAGCGATTTGCCGAAGACCTGCCCGTGAAACCGACGGGCCGTTCGCATCTCATCGAGGAGATTGAGACCGCCCGTCAGACTGGAATCCGTGCCCAGGGCGGTGTTGATGCCCAGTTCGAGCCACCGCGGGATGTTGCTTGTCCGTCCGTAAAGAAACTCATGCGTGGCCGGACACCAAACCATGTGGCAGCGATTTCGCGCCACGATCTGCATGTCCTCCTCGTCAAATCCGATGCCGTGCACCAGAATGGTGTTGGGACCGAGCACACCCAGCTTGTTCAGCCGCCGCAGCTCGGTGCCCGTTTCCTGATCCACCCCTTCCTCGACATGAATGATAAACGGGCGGCCGCTTTCCTGAGCGTCCTTGCATTCCTTAAGAAGCCCTTCTCCCCACGAGGGGAACAACTCGGGTTCGTGATAGGTCCGCACGACGCCTTCGCGTCCAAAGTTTGTAATCAGCCGAATGGGCAGGTCGCTATAGAGGGCCGGATCCACGCGAAGATAGTGGTCCACGGCGGTTGTAACGCCGGAAAACAGGTTTTTATACGTTCCCAGCCAGTACAGATTGCGCATACTGATGCGGTCGCGTTCGCGGGCGGGGGCAAAGGCGCTGGGTTTGGCGTGGAGTTCCGCAAGCCATTCATAGACGTTTTGATAAGGACCGTTGCCGCATCGCGGCAGCCAGGAGCCGCGAAAATGATCGTGAATGTTGATCAGCGCGGGAAACAAATACCACTTGCCGGCATCCAGAAGGAAACTATCGCGGTCGGCTGCCGGTGCCGCCGACTGCCGGATGGAAACAAACTTTCCCTTCTCCACGATAACCGTACAACCCGTCAAGACCTCCCCCGGATTGACAATCGTGGCATTATAAAAGACTGTCCGCATTGAGTGGTCCCGTTCCCCTGAGCCTGTTTTGGGCTCATCGGGATAATCCCGATACTATATTCGGCGGAAAAAGTGCAAGATGAAAAATCACCAATACGCCCCGAAAATATCCCCGCCCCCGAAGGGAGCAAAAGAGCTGGAGAACGCATCTTACGGCGCCTGAACTCCGAATTGAGCGGGAGAGACCGCGCAAGGGTCGGGGCAAAACCCGAACCTCCCTGCAATCCGAATCCCAAGGTAAAGGCGCGCGGCTTCCTTGACTTTTTGCTTTTCTTTCGTTTTTGGGCGTGGATGTTTTTGGATCCAGTTGCGCCACGGCGCTGTAAGACGTCATTTCCAAAGGAATAATTATTTTTTCTCGATGGTTCCCGCCCGAAAGTCTCATCCGGCTCCACAAGTAACCGAGCAATTGACGGAGGCCGCAGCGTTTCTCGCCGGCCAACCGGCGGTCTGTTGCATCGGTGTTTTCGACGGAGTGCATTTGGGCCATCAGCGGCTGATCCGGGCGGCGACCGACGAAGCGCGCGCCGGCAATCTATGCAGTGTTGTCTTGACCTTTCGCAACCATCCGCTGTCGGTGCTGGCTCCCGCCTACGCGCCGCTGCTTCTGACCGATCCGGAGGAAAAGGCCCGGCAGTTGGCGGCCCTTCGGCCCTCGCTGATCGTCCTGATGGAATTCACACGGGAGTTGGCCGACATCGAGCCGGAGGTATTCGTCGAACACATCCTGGTTGGCCAGTTGCACGCCGTATCGGTCTGGTGCGGAGGTGACTTCCGGTTTGGCCGCCAAGGCCGAGGCGACTTGGCTATGTTGAACGATTTAGGCCAACGGTTCGGACTGGCCGCGCATTCCATCAAGCCGGTGTTGTTCCAGGGTCAGATTATCAGCAGCACGCGGATCCGTACGCTGATCGAAAACGGAGAGGTCGGGCAGGCGGCCGAATGTCTGGGGCGCCCGTACCAGCTGCGCGGGCAGGTTGTCAAAGGGCATGGACGCGGCCGCTCCCTGGGTTATCCAACCGCCAATCTTGTCGTCTCCCCGGGGGTTGTCGTTCCGGGCAACGGAATTTACGCCGTAGCCGCACACGTGAGCGGCCAGCGCCTGGCGGGTGCAATGCACGTTGGCCCTCTGCCGACATTTGGCGTGACGGAGCGGCGGCTGGAAGTGTTTTTGTTCGATTACGCCGGCGACTTGACGGGACAGGTCATCGGGGTGGACTGCGTGGAGCGGCTGCGCGATGTCCGGCGTTTCGATTCATCGGATCATCTGGCCGCGCAAATTCGGGCCGACGTCGAGGCTGCTCGCGCCATCCTTCGGGAGAAATGTCATGGGCTTTGATTCGGACAAAGTCTCCGCTGCCGCCTCGCCGCCACCGCCCGCTTCGGCGCCGGCGCCGAAACACCGACGGAATCCGTGGCGCGATGCCGTTTTTGCGGGTCTGGCAGTGTTTCTTCTCCTGGCCGGCGGCGAAATACTGCTTCGCCTCTTGGGCTTTCGCTTTCTTCCGGTGCCCATTCTCGCGGACAAGACATGGAGTCCTGACCGGGTGGCGCGAATGAATGTCGCCAACGGCCGCGATGTGTTCCAACCCGACCCTCTGTTGTTTTGGAGCATGATTCCGGGACTCCAACTGGACGATCGGACGATCAACGATCGCGGTCTGGCGAATGGCCCGATCACAGTGCCCAAGCCGCCGGGCACCTATCGTATTCTGTGCATGGGCGATTCCTGCACGGCGATGGGGTCGGGCTCGTATCCGGCGGTGCTGCAGAGACGGCTGGACCTGGTGGTTCGGCCCGACCGCCGATTCGAGGTCATAAACGGCGGGGTCTTTTCCTACTCCTCGCTGCAGGGGTTGCGGCTGTTTCGCCACCGTCTGGCCGACGTCGAACCGAACCTGGTCACCGTCTATTACGGCTGGAACGACCACTACCTGACCACTGCGTATCCCGATACGGTGTTGGGAGGCGACGATTTGCCCGAGCCGCTCGCGCTCCGTCTCCTGCGCCCGTTTCGCCTGTTTCAACTGACGCAGAAAGTCGTTCATACATCACAGATGTATTGGCTGGAGAAGCAGCGGGTCGGTCGAAAACTTTATCGGGTTCCTCCGGATGACTATCGGAACATTCTGACGGAGTTTGTCGCTCTCTCCCGCGAGCGCGGCGCCGTTCCGCTCTTGTTCACCGCGCCGCACAACCACAGTCTGGGCCGCGTCCCCGCCTATTATGTGGAGAGTGGATTGGCCGAAAGCGCTGAGGCGCTGATTCGCATCCACCACGAGTATAACGAGATCACGCGCGAGGTGGCCGCGCGAACTCGCGCCGAATTGCTCGACCTCGATCGGGCATTCGACGGCCACAACAAGGATGACTTGTTTATCAATGACGGGGTTCATCCCAATCGCCACGGTAGGCATCTGATTGTAGCGCTCTTGTTGGATCACCTTGAAAAAATGGGTATTCTCACGCGGGAGGAACGACAGCGAATTGCTGAACAGTCAACCCACGATTCGCTCATGCCCAACATCTTGCGCTGCCGTGTCGAGTTTCTCACAGCGCCAATCCGGGCCGTAGCCGGCGAACCCATCGAGATCGCGATTCGGCTCACCAATACCGGCGATACTCTCTGGCTGGCGCGGCCGGAAAGGCCTCATGGCCAGGTTACGGTCGGCGCGTTGCTCTATGACGCGGCGGGAAAGTTTCTGGGTGAAAAAGACCGCTGCAATCTTCCACACAACGTAGCCCCCAGCGACAGCGTCGAGCTGCGCTGGACCGTCAAGCCGGTCGAGCAACCGGGGCAGTATGTTCTGGAAGTGGACCCCCTGGCCGAATTGGTTTGCTGGTTCAACGATCTCGACGACGCGCGAACGACGGTCTCGCTGATTGTCGCTCCAGCCAATTGAAGTGAACGTAGCAGGAAGGCATCGCATGCAGAACCATGAATCCGCCGCTTCGCAATCGGCTCCGCCCTTGCCGCGCAGACGATGGGGCCGCGAGGCCTTGTTTGTCCTCGTTGCGGTTTTTCTTGCCTTCGGTGTGCTCGAACTCCTGCTGCGGCTTGCCGGTTTCCGCTATTCGACCGTGCCGATTCTGGCGGACGCCCGCTGGGGCGAAGAGAATGTCAACGTCATGAATCGCGAAGCCAAGCAGGACCTGTTTGAAAGGGACGACCTGCTGTTCTGGCGCATGAAGCCGGGACATCAGCCGGACTTCCGCCGCGTCAATGAACTGGGCCTTCTCAACGGGCCGATTGAAATCCCCAAACCCGCCGGTGTCTATCGCATCTTGTGTTTGGGCGATTCCTGCACGGCCATGGGCCCGGTGGATTACCCGATGATTCTCCACCGGCGGTTGAGCGCTGTGGCCAGGCCCGACCGCCGCTTCGAGGTGATCAATGCCGGCGTCTATGCCTACACGTCGCTGCAAGGGCTGCGTTTGTTTCGAGAGCGGCTTGCGAATGTCGAAGCCGACCTTGTGACTATTTATTATGGTTGGAACGACCACTATACGACGGTGGGCTATCCGGACAAGATGCTGGCCAGCTGCGAGCAGGTGCAGCCCGCAGTCGCGCTGCTTCGGCAGATGCGGTTCTTCCAATTGGTCCAGCAGATCGTCGGCGCTGCCCGCTCTTACCGGCCATCCGACACACCCCGTGTGCGGGTTTCGCCCGACGACTATCGTGCTAACCTTGAGGCGATGGTCGAGTTGGCGCGGGCTCGCGGCGCTCTGCCGCTTCTGCTGACCGCTCCAAGCAATCATACGCCGGGCAATGTGCCTGCATTTTTCCTCGAGAGGAAAATGGCCGAAAGCGAAGAAGCTCTCATTGCCCGCCACCGCCAATACAATCAGATTGCACGTGAGGTCGCCGCCGGATGCAATGCTCCCCTGCTCGATCTCGATGCGGCCTTCGATCAGCGCAACAAGAGCGAACTGATCCTGCGCGACGGTGTCCATCCAACTCCGGCGGGCCGCCATTTGATCGCCCAGCTCATTATGGACAAGATGGCCGACCTGGGCATTCTAGCCGCTGACGACCACGCCCGGCTGGCCACGCTGAAAGTCACCTATGATTCCTTCAATCCCAACCGTTTGCGCAGCCATATTGAATTCCTCAACGGCCCGCCGCGCGGCCGCGTCGGCTTACCCGTTCCGATGAACATTCGACTCACCAACACAGGCGATACGCTGTGGCTGGCCAAGCAGGAAGGCCAGGTCGGGCAGGTTATTCTTGGGGTTTCTGTTTACGACAAAGAGGGCCGCCACTTGTTCGAGAAGGAAGGCAGTGAAATTCCGCGCGATGTGCCGCCGGGCGACGGTTTGGAATTGCACTGGATGCTCAGTCCTTTCACCGCCGCCGGACAATACATACTCGAGGTCAAGCCCGTTGCCGGTTTTGTTTGCTGGTTCCATGAAACCGGAGATGCGCGCACCACAACGACGCTGACGATTGAACCTTAGGGAATCTCGTGCGCGTCATTCAGCGATGCAGCGTTTGCATCTCGCGGCAATTGACACGGTGCCGTCGGCCTGCCTAAATCCCGTTTTGCGTGGCTTTTCTCAAAGTAGTACTTCGTCTTGCGACGCGGATTCCCATGACGTTGCGGCTTCGCCAATGGAAAAGATTGTTGCGCCGACTGTCGCTCTGTTTGCTGCCGCTTTTTCTGCTGGCAGCCGCGATCTTGTTTTTGCCTTGGTCGCCGCCATTTCTACGCGCATACCTGGAAGGCGCGATCGCCGCGCGCCTGGACTGCCGAGCCGCGATGGAACGGGCAACGCTTCGTCTCTGGGAGGGCCGCCTTCGCATCGAGCGCCTGCGCCTCGATTACTCGGACTTTGCCGACCGCTTCCGAGATTGCGGCGTTTCGAATCCGGTGTGGAATGTGGAACATGCGGTGGTTTCAGTGAACTGGCGCGACGTGTTGTTGCGCCGATCTCCGGCAATCGTCACGGTTTTCTTGCGCGACCTCGACGCCGTGGTTGTGGTGCTTGCGCCAAACTCGCCGATCTGTTTTCCCCCGATTCGCGATTGGATTCGGGCACAGCCAAAAACCCAGTCGCCCCGACCGTGGATTTATCTCCAAATCGAAAACGCCGGTCTGCAGGTTCGAGGTCCCTCGGAGGCTGCCTCCCAACCGGCGGATTTTGTGCTGTCGCAAATCAACTGTTCCGCATCGTTCAATCCCTCATCATCCATCTCCGAGGCAACATTAGCCGGGCGAATCGGCCAAAAGCGACTGTCGTCCTGTCAGATTTCTTTCACCGCCACTCCGCACGGGTATAATGTGCAGTTGCGCACCGCGCCCATTCGTTTTGGCGATCCAGGCATCGGTCCGCAGTTCTGGAGCGGCCGCGCCGATACACTCCATCTAAACATCCAGATCGGCCGCGAGCCAGGAGACCAATGGAGGGGGATTCTCTCCGGCAGTTGCCCGCGCATCGAAGCGCTGGGAATGGTGGAAACGGAAACCTCTCTGACCGTCTGCGGCAGCTACGATCCACGCACATCCCACGGCACAGTTGCTCTCTCTTTGGCCAGCCGGGACAGCCGTATTAGCGCCGGCGCAACGCTCTCCTTAAACGGCGCCCGCAATTCGACCGCAACGATTACAGTTGAGCGGCTGGCCGATGGATGGCTGCGGCAGTGGAACACCCGGCGGCGGTCTCCATGGCCTGCGATCGAGGGCCATCCAAAACATCTTGCTATTGAGGCCGCTGCCCGGATTACGACTTCGCCGCCTGGCATCCGCGAACCGCTCGTTCGACTTGCCTTCAGCGGCGCAAGTCTGTCATCCGACTATTTGCCATTTCCCGTGGCGGATATAGATTTTGAGGGCTCGGCAACGGCCGACCGTTTGGAGATTGCGCGCTGTCGCGGGCAATGGGCGCGCGGCCGTGTCTCGCTGAGCGGCGCCCATGAAGGACAATGGCGGCGGGGATGGGACGGAACCAGCCGGATCGCATGGGACTTTGCGGCAAGAGCCGAGGATTTTCTGACCACTCTGCCCGCGCCGTTGGAAGCAAAAGCCAGCACGTCCGCCCGGACCGTACTTTCCCGACGTCCTTTTGTCTCCGGCGACTTATCCGGAAGCGGCACTTTGGTGCTGGGCTGGGAGCGCACGGGACCGATGGGAGTTCCCACGACAAGAACTCTCGAGGGAGTCATCGCTTTTCGTAACGGGCGTATCGAGCATCCGTTCCTTCCCGCGTCGGTCACCGGAGTTCACGGGGTGTTTGCCCTTGCCCCGCAGCGTTTGGAAATTCAGTCCGCGCGCGCCGAGATGGCGGGCACGTCGGCCACAGTGTGGGCGACCATCGAGGGGGAGCCTTTTTTCTGGAGCCATCCGCGCGCGCAGTGCATGATTCAAACGGAAATCCCAATCGCCGAGGCGCTTCGCTTTGCGCCTGATTTCCTGCGCCCGCGTCTGACCGCCGTCGAGCCCCGCGGCCATGTGTCGGCTGTGCTCGCTTTGGCTGGCCCGCTCCGCCGCTCGATTCGTGCCGAAGACATCGCCGCCAGCGGAACGGTTTTCTTTCGCAACGTCTCGTTCCAATCGCCCACGTGGGCGCTTGACGGAACCTTCCATGATATTTTTGGCCGGCTGGAATTGACGGAAAGCGCTGTTCGGATCACAACTGCCAGCGGCTGGATTGGCGGGGTTCCTTTTGCTCTGGCAGCCGAGGCGCTTCCGACTGCCGGGCGGTTTTATGCCAGAGCCGAGACAACGGCCGACTTTCGGGCGATCCAGCGCGTCATGCCGCGCGCGCTCAGCCGTTATGAGGTCGGCGGTACACTGTCGGCCCGCTTCGAACTCGATGCATTCGGCAGGGACTTGTTCCGGCAGGCTCTCCGTCTCAAAGACCTGACCAGCGAAACGCTGCTTCATCTGCCGTTCGAGTGGGGTCTGCGCGGCGAAGTGCGCGCCCACGACTGCCAGCTGACACTCGAAACATTTCCGACCTCGCTGACGGCGATCCACGGTCTGATCACGATGAAAAACTTCGACTGGACATTCGAGGACGTCACCGCGTCGTGGGGAAAGACCGACCAGTGCCGCATGCGCGGCGGCGGGTCTTTCCGCCCGGGCAACTGGCCTGTCATGCACCTGGATCTCGAAGCGCCGGTGCTTTATCTGGACGAATGGATCCGCCCGTGGCGCCGGTCGCGCGGCACCCGATTCCCTCCCCGCGTGGCCAATCCTGTCTTCGAGATGACCGGCACGCTGCGCGGCAAGCGCGCTTTCTACCGCGGCCATCCCGGCGAGAATTTCTACGGCGAGTTTTCCCTGATCTCCCCCTACGCCACAACTGACGTCTTCCACTTCGAGAACACATCGGTGGATTTGTACGGGGGAAAACTGCTCGGCAAGGGCGACATCCTGTTCAAACGCGGCGCCTCGACCTGCACGCTCGAACTGGCCGCCCAGGACGTCTCGCTGCCGCCCTTCTTGCAATGCGAGTCCGGACGGGAGCAGACGTTCATCGGACG
>JADFCW010000184.1 GCA_017161705.1 Candidatus Sumerlaeota bacterium
AGATGGCGGTTTTCGGCCCCGAATTGATGGATGGCCAGAAGCGGGGTCGCCAACGCCGCCATCGCTTGCGCAACGGATACGCAAAAAGCGGTAATATAGACGATATACTGCATGAATAAAAACGGTGAATAACGAACGGTGAATGATGAACGAAAGCGTCAAAGAGTGGGAACGACATTGGGACATTTGTCAATGTGGGAGTTTGGATGAGAAGAGAGATAATGAAGGGGGCGGAGAGGTTAGATGGTATAAACAAAACAGATAGCATGGACGGCTTGGACAATGTGACCAGGATGCATGGCATGGATTGTTTATCGCGGGGCATTTATTGCTTATCATGCATCCTTTTTGCTCTTTCGTACTTCGACAATCAGACCTTTAAGGTAAGTAGTTTCCGGCATTGCAGGAACGGCGGGGTGGTCGGGCGAATGGCCTAGACGCGCGAGGATGCGACAGCGGCAATGGGCCTCGCGCGCCGCGCGGGCGATGATCTGGTCGAACTGCACCGCATCTATATGCTGCGAGCAGGAGCATGCAGCCAAAAGGCCCCCGGGAATTAGAAGCCGCATGGCCAGCGCCGCGACTGCAGTATAGGCGCGTTCGGCGGCGAGCACGTGCTTCTTGCTTTTGGCAAATGCCGGTGGATCGAGAACGACCACGTCGAACTTATTTTGCGCAACCGGAGTTTCGCCGTCCGCTGCGCTCGCCCACGCCTGCAATACCTCTGCCACATCCCCGCGTATCCAGCGACAGCGGTCCGCCCATCCATTGAGGCGGGCATTGGCCTCGGCCTGCTCCAGCGCCCAAGCCGATGTATCAATACCCGCCGTCTCTCGCGCGCCGGCAGCCAGCGCAGTCAGGCCCCATCCCCCTGCGTAGCAAAAACAATCCAGGACCCGGGCGTTTGGCGGAAGCAACGCCTGAAGCCGGCGCCGGTTTTCCACCTGATCGAGAAACAGCCCTGTCTTTTGCCCGCGAACCACATCCACGCATAACCGAACCCCGTCGAGGGTGATTTCAACCGGAGCCGGCGGATCTCCCCGCACCGGACCTTCGGCAGGGGGCAGACCTTCGAGCGTTCGGTAGGATGTGTCGCTGCGCTCGTAAATGGCGCGCGGACGGAGAAGCCGTTCGATCTGCTCGACAATCAGCGGCCGTATGCGTTCCATGCCGGCGGTCAGAATCTGCACGACCACAACGTCGCCATAAACATCCGCAATCAGTCCGGGCAGTCCATCGCCTTCGGAATTGACCCAGCGGAACGCTTCGCGCCCGCGGCAGACAAGCCGGCGGACGGCCAGTGCTTCTTGCAGCCGCCGGCCGACGAAATCCCCATCGAGGGCCTCGCCGCGGCGCGAGTAAAGGCGTGCGGCAATCAGCGTGCGGGGATTATAATATGCGCTGCCGAGTAATTCGCGGCGGCTGGAGAAGACACGCACGGTTTCGCCGGCCTCGGTTACACCTTCGACGCGCGCTACTTCATTGGAAAAAATCCACAGATGTCCCGCGGCAATGCGGCGGTGTTCCTGCGGCTTGAGAATGAGGCGTCCGGACATGGCGCTTCCAGCATGTTCAATAGGCAATGAGCCGGCCTCTGCGCAGGCTACGCAGCCGGCGCAGGATGCGTGGCAGGCGCAGGACCTTTCCGGCAAATCCGATATGGGCGCGCCGGCGGAATACGTCGCAGCCGTTGGCTTCGATAGCGCCCAGAATCGCACGATACAGATCGGCGGCCGCGGCGATGGAAAACTGCCCGTCGCGATGCAGCAGGGCGATGCCCGGCCATGAGTCGTCGTATAGGCGATGGGTGCGCTCGATTTGAAAGCGCATCAGACGGCGCCAGCGGTTGTCCACGCGGCCGGCGGCAAGATCGTTGTCGGCGATGCCGAATTGGGCAAGTTCGTTCTGAGGCAGGTAAACGCGGCCGTGTTGCCAGTCCTCGCCGACGTCGCGGAGGATGTTGGTCATTTGTAGGGCCACGCCCATTTTGACTGCATAAGGGACGGCTTCGGAGCCGGCAAATCCAATGATGTGCATGCTCATCAGGCCGACAGTCGAGGCGACGCCGTAGCAATACTCGGCCAGTTGGCTGAAGTCCGTATAGCGCGTTTGCGAGAGATCGCGCGCTACGCCCTCGATGAGTTGTTCGGCGAGGCGGTCGGGGATACGATAGGTCGCGCGCGTGTACGCCCATGCGAGCGGGACAAGGTCGTCAGGAGACGGTGCGGGGGCGAGCGCACGACGGCGCCATTCATCGAGGCGGCGGACGATGTCGCCGCCGCCGCGGTCCACGACATCATCGGTTTCGCGGCAGAAGGCATACAAGGCACGGGCACCGCGTCGTTTGGCTTTGGGCAACAGAGCCGACGCGAAGTAAAACGTCTTGCTGTGCTCGCGCGTGATGGCATCGCAGCGGGCAAAGGCGCGGTCGAGCGCAGCGGGCTCGATTTCAACACCCGAAGCTGTTGCGCTGCCGCTCATGCCTTCGTCTGCAAGGCGCTGAAGATGGTTTTCCCAGGAGGACATGATAGCAGGTATAGCAAATAGTTATTGGTTCATACTTCCGTGTGCCCTTTGCAGTTCATACTTTCGATTTTTTCGTGCAAAGATCTAGCAACAATGCATGAACCTTTGTGGAGCATTCCATGTTTGGTTATGGCGACAGGCTGTGTTCGGTGCGTCGAAACTTGTCGGGCAAAAGCGGCAGCTCGGCTGCCGCAGTCCAAAGCGAAAGCATTACACTTTTCAGGAGGAAAAGTTTGCGAGGCAAAACTTTTGGAGTGCGGCAGTGATGCTGCCGCTTTGTAGTATTGGTTCATGGCAAGACAAACGATCGCTCCGGTTTTTCCAGCCGCTTTGGAAGTTCTCATTTAGATCTCGAGTTCTCCTGCGAAGATCTTTTTGGTTGCGGCAAGGGGCCACTTCAGTGTGCCGCCTTCAGCGGCAAACGCCCATCGGAAAGAGGCTCAAGATCAAATGCCCCATTTCTCAGGCTGGAATCGCGCGCGGCGAAAAAGCTCCCGCAGCCACCGCGGCCTTCGGCAGTCCGTGTTCCTTGAGAATCCGCTCGACGACCAGCCGCGCCGAGAGCAATACGATTGGCAACCCCGTCCCCGGATGGGTGCTCGCCCCGACAAAATACAGGTTGCCGTATCGCCGATGGCGATTGTGCGGACGCAAGTATCCGGTTTGCATGAAGTTGTGGCTCAGCCCGAACGCCGCGCCCTTGGCCAAACGATACTCGTTGAGATAGTCTTCCGGCCCCAAAGTTTTCTCCATCGCAATGGCGGAGTCGAGTCCCCGTATCCCCGCAACAGCAAGACGGTCGAGCACCGCTTTTCGCGCGCGTTGCCGAAGCGCCGGCCAGTTCTGCGGCGCATGGTCGTGAAGATGGCCGACCGGAACGAGCACCATCAAGGCGTCGCCGTCCGGCGGCGCAAAGGAAGGGTCGGTGCGCGCGGGGGCGCAGACATAAAAGGACGGCTCGGACGGCAGCGTTTTTTCGTGAAAAATCTGATCGAACGACTCGCGATAGCAATGATCGGCCAGAAAGACGTTGTGGTGCATGAGGTGGGGAGAGCGGGGCCCTTTGATGCTCCAATAGAACATCAGGGTCGAGGATGAGTAGCGCTTGCGCGTTAGTGCCCGCGCCGTTCCGTCGTCTGGCAACAAGTTCTGGTAGGCATACGGAAGGTCTGCATTGACGACGATCAGATCGGCGGCGATTCGATCGCCGTTCTCGAGAAGAACAGCCGCGGCTTTTTGCCCGTCCAGTTCAATTTGGCGCACGGGGCAGTTGTAAAGGAATCGCACGCCAAGGCCTTCGGCGACTTTGACCAGTTCTTCGACGGCGCGATACATGCCGCCGCGCGGAAACCACACGCCGTCGGCCAGTTCGGAGTATTGCAGAAGGGCGTAGGTGGCCGGGGCTTCATAGGGGCTGAGGCCCAGATACATGTTTTGAAACGAAAAGGCGGCGCAGAGGCGAGGGTCCGAGAAAAACCTCGCGGTGTGGCGAAAGTGTGTCGTGAGGGCTTTCAGCTGAAATACCAGACCAATATTCAGCGGATTGAACATGTCGAACAGATTGTAAAAATTGCGCGTAACAAACCGGTCAAGTGAGACGTGGTAAAAGCGGCAGCCACTGGCCAAAAAGCGGAGAAATTGCTCGAACGATCCCGTTTCCAGTGATTCCAATTGCTCGCGCATGCTCACCAAATCAGCCGTCAAGTCTATTTGGGTTCCATCATGGAAATGCACACGGTAGGTCGGCTGGATTCGGTGCAAGTCCAAGCGGTCGTGCAGGCGCTCCCCCAAATCGGCAAACGTTTCCTCAAAGACGTCCGGCATCAGAAACAGCGTTGGCCCCAGGTCGAACCGGAAGCCGTTGGCCTGAAGGCGATCACAGCGCCCTCCGGGTTTGCTCCTTGCCTCGACCACCGTGACTTCGAAACCGCGACGGGCCAGTCGTCCGGCTGTCGCGATTCCTGCCATTCCGGCTCCGACCACTACGACCTGTTTCACGTCCTTGTCTCGCTTTCGTCCAATATCGCGGATGCTTCTGCAGGGAACAAACCCGAAATATGAAGGCCCCATTGCGCTTGAAAACGCAGTCAATAATGCAAACGGATATTGACGCCGTGGTGTCAAGTGAGAATCCCTCCGGCAGAAAGAATCGGCCGTTTTGCAGGAAATCGAAAGATGTTGGGGAAGGGATGAAGCCGAGGCTTTGGGTCCGGACTATCGGTAGCCGGGCCAGCATCGCGCAGCGGTTTTGTAGCGATACCAATAGTCGGGCATGGTCAGTTGGATGAGAGTCATTTGTTCCTGGCCGATATTCAGTCCCCAGTTGCTGGCCCACACTACCTTGCGTCCATCGTTGGTGATTGTAGCGTGGGTCTCTTCCCAATAGGCGCGAGGTTCTTCCTGGCTGGTGTTGTGGACTTTCGCGAGATAGTACACGCGCGGGCGCGAACGGTTCAATTCCGCCAAGACAATGCAACGATCCAGCCAGTTTTGCTCCTTTACTCCCGGAGCAATATGCGTCGAGATCACCGCCCAGCCGGGAAAGTTGCATGAAATATGGACGCCGCATTGAAAGCCGCGCGACGACGTGTTGTCGTAGTAGAGCTGAACCAGCCGCACGAGGCCGGTTCCCGCATAGCTGCCGCCCGGCTCGAGAATCGGCTTGGTATTCCAGTCCACGGGAATTAGATCTATATAATCTGTCCGATCATTCTGCATAACCACGACATCCTTGCCGTCGGTGTCCACCCCGATATCCGAATGGCCGGTGGCAAATCCGATGCGATGGAACTGGGTCAACTGGCGGTTGGCCATGACCAGTCCGGTGAGCGTGCCGGTGTTAGAGGAGTCGCCGCCGATCAGCACATAGGCACCGCTGGCGGACATTCCGACCCAGTCAATGGCGCGGTCGTTGGAGGCAACCGGGCACATTCCGACCACCGTGTCGTTGCGGCGGTCCCAGCAAAAAATATAGAGCGGCTCGTAGTTTGCGCGCTCATCGCCCTGAAGCATCAGCGCCCAGTAGCGGCGGTCCAACGAGGGCTCGCCCTCTTCACGTGTGGTAATGTGATAGACCGGGTGGGCGGCAATGATGGGGCTGGTCACCGGGTCGCGAGTGAAATCCTTGATCACGGTGCGGACACCGCTGACGACATCGAGCGTCACGATGCTGAATTCCTGCAGTCCCCAAATCAGTCGTGGGTTTTCGCGGTCCCAGCGCGGCTCCTCGATCTCGGTGATGGTGCGGACCAGCTGGCTTGCTTTGTTATATGGCATGGTCGTGGTCCGGTAGATCTTGAAGCCTCCCTCGGACGACAGCAGTTGAATCATCGAGTGGTCGCAGTTGAACGGATCGAAACGCGAGTATTCGTGGCGGCTGTTGATCCCATCGGTTTGGGTCACGCGGGTTTTGATGGTTCCAAAGCGGTCGTCCCAAAACGGGACGCCGACGGCCGGCTGTGCCATAGCGACGATGGGGTAGGTCGTGTTGGCAGGCGAAAGCGGATTAGGAACCGGCCGAAAGACAAAGCCGGTCGGGTATTGCAGAGCCGAAGCCGCCGGAACATACGCCAGAATCATTACCAGTGTGAGCAACGCACCGACACACTCGGCGGTCGAAGTCGCGCGGTTCGTCTGATTCGCCGCGCCAAACAAGAGTTTCCACGAGTTCATCCCATTCGTTCACCTCGCCGATTTGATCCAATCGTGAGGGAGGGTATCAAAAATTCCGCGCGGCTGTCAACCGTATATTGAATCGGCGCTCTCTTACTTTGAGCCAATCAGACGGATGCGGATATTGCGATATTCCACGCCGGAGCCGTGGTTTTGCAAGCCGATGAAGCCGGCGTTGCGCTCGAGGCCCGGATGCTTGGCGACCTTGTCGGGATAGTCGTCGAGGTTGGCATCCACGACCACGCGGCCATTGACGGTGATCTTCACTTTACGGCCGACGCAGAGAATATCCATTTTTTGCCATTGTCCTGCGGGCTTGGTCGCCCGGTCCTTCCATTTTTCCGGGTCTTCTTTTTTGGTCACCCCAGGCGCGGCGGCTTGCACATCATAAATGCTTCCGGTATATTGCACGGCACGCAAATTGTCATACTGCTTGGCGTAGTCGTCGAGCACCTGAATTTCCATGCCGGTATAAGCGCCGTTGCCGGTTCCCGGATGCCGGAGAAATACACCGCTGTTTCCGCCCTCGGGAAGTCGGAATTCGAGGGACAGTTCGAAATCGGAGAATTCCTTGTCGGTGGAAAGCCATCCGCCCCCTCCCCCGCCGCTGCAGCGCAGGATCCCATTCTCGACTTTCCATGCGCCCGGTTTTTTGCTGATTTCTTTCCAGCCCGAAAGGTCCTTGCCGTTGAAAAGCGGAATCCACTGCGGCTCGGAACCCTCGCGGCGCGACGCTCCATAGCCGGCGGATGAAAAACCCGCGGCTAGACCTGCCGCCGCCGTCATCAGAAACATACGCCGATTTCTCACACAGCCGTTCATTGGGTTTTCTCCTTTGGGATTTCACGAATAAAGATGTTACGAAAGAACAGCTTGTTGCCGTGGTTCTGCAATTCGATCTGTCCGCTGGGATAGATCGGCTTGTCGCGCTCCCAGTAGTTCTCCATCACGACATTGTCCACTACAAGTTCGCCGTTGAGGTGAACGGTCACGCGGTCGCCGATCATTTTGATGCGGAAAGTGTTCCACTCGCTGACGGGCTTATCGGCGACTTTCAGCGGCTTGCTGGGATGAATTTTGTTGTTGTAAAGGCCGCCGGAGCCGATGTCGGGGCGGTCCCAGATTTGTACCTGCGGCGTCCCGCGCAGATAAATGCCGCTGTCGCCGCCCTTGAGAATCTTCCAGTCCACCAGCAATTCAAAATCGGCGTAGTCTTTTGCGGTGCACAGGGCCTTGCCCTTGCCGTCGAACCCGAGCACGCCGTCTTCCACGGTCCAATGGGCGCGCATTTCCTCGTCGGCCCTGGCTTGGGCTTTGGCCAGTTCGTCGGGGCTCATTTGCGCGCGCTTCGGCGGATTGGCGACCAACCCCTTCCAGCCGGTCAGGTCTTTGCCGTTGAAAAGAGCGACAAAACCGGGCGGCGGCTGGTTGAGCGGCGGGTCGTCGGAAAACGACCGAAGCGGAATCAGGATTGCTGCGGCCAGGAAGACAAGGGGGCGCATGACGACCTCCTTTTTCAAGGTATAGAGTGGACGGGAGAGACAAGGTGTCCGGCAGGGACATTATCCACGTTTCTGTTCAATATCATTTTAACTCCACCAACCAGATATTGCGATAGCGTACGGGATTGCCGTGGTCCTGCAGCATGAGCGGTCCGGCTTTGACCGCGCCTTTAGCGCCTGCGGCGCGCGTTGCGTTCATGACCGGCTGGTTCTCATGGATGGTAATGCCGTTGTGAACGACCGTGAGTTTGGCTGGCTCGGTTGGCTGGCCGTCGGGACCGAATTTGTGCGTATGGAACGTGATGTCGTAAGTCTGCCATTGGCCGGGAGGCAAACAAGCATTGATCTTGGGAGCGGCGACTTCATAGATGCCGCCGCATTCGTTGTCCTTGGGCGGAAGACCAAACGAATCGAGAATTTGCGTTTCGTAGCGGTTCTGCATATAGACACCGCTGTTGCCGCGGCCCTGCCCGCGCGCTTCGGGCATATAGGGGGTCATGAACTCGAGATGAAGGCGGCAGTCGCCAAACTCGCGCTCGGTGAGGTTATTGCCGCCGGAGACCTCGACGCTGCCGTCGGGTAGGATCTTCCACTTCTTGTTTTTCCATGCATCGAGATTCGTCGGTTTGCCTTCCTCGAACGGCAGCAGGACGATGGCGTCTTCGGGCGGTTTTTGGCCGAGTGTCGGAGATTTGCGCACAACCGGGGCAAGATCCACTTTCGATTTGCCGTCTTTGGATGAAACGGACAGCTTGCCGGCGGCGAGGCGTCCGGTCCATTCGACGTCCCCGGCGGTTCCGGTTAGCGGAAGCGAATCTGCTTCGAGCGTACCTTTCAACTCGACTTCGATCTTCGGCGAATCGAGGCTCAACACCACGCGATAGTTCTTGCGCAATTGACCGGCGGCACGGACCCACTCGCCGATAACTTTCGCCGAGGCCCCGCTGCCTTCATAAAGGCCCATGATGCCGTCGGGCTCGACCGCTTCGGGCCGGGGTGTAGGCACGGGGGTGGGTTTGGCGTCGGCTTTTTTCTTTGCCGTTTTGGGTTGGGCCGATTTGGATTGCGACGGAGTCGTTTCGGCGGCAAACGCCTTGGGCGACACTGCCAACGCGAGAATGATAAGGAAGGCGGCAACTGCACGGATCGGTTTCATAATGCAAGCACTCCTTTCGGTTGGGAGATGTCCAACGCATTGCCCATCGGACGTTCAGTTGTTTTCACTGCGCATGAGAATGTGTCAACATACATTTTTGGGCAAGAAACAGACGTGCGCGCCACTGCGCACGGGCGTTTGGTTCTGGCAGGGCTTCACATCCTCCGTACAGGTCTCAACTGTCGCAGGTTGTATTCAGGCGCGTTTCTTCGCCGGCTTTTCGGCCGTTTCGCTGGGAGGCGGAGAAATGGCGGCCACGCGCCCAAGAATCGGCAGAGAGATCGTCACGCGGGTGCCCCGGCCTTCCTCGCTGTCCATGTCGAGAGACCCGCCATAGCTGCGGATGATGCCGTAGGAAACCGACAGGCCCAGTCCGGTTCCGGCGCCGCCTTGTTTGGTGGTGAAAAACGGATCGAAAACGCGGGCGAGCAAATGACGCGGAATCCCGCAGCCGGTATCTTCGACCTCGACGACGACGCGGTCTTCTTCCCAATCCACTGTGGCCGGCTGGAAGCGCGTGGCAATGGTCACCCGACCGCCGTTTTCCATGGCGTCTTCGGCGTTACGAAAGAGATTGATAAACACCTGGCGAATGCGGTCGGCGGAAATGGTGACCGCCGGCAAGGAGGGAGCGAACCGGCGAACCACGTTGATTTTTTTCTTCGTCCAGTTGGGCGCGAATAGTTCGAGCACGCGCTCAATCAACGGATGGATGTCCGTGGGCACGGGCGTGTCTTCGCGCGGATGGTAAAGGTCCAGCAAATTTCGGACAATGCCGGCGATGCGGTTGATTTCTTCCTCGATGATTTGCAGATGCTGGAGCGCTTTTGGGGGGATGTTGGCCGTGTTGCGAAGCATGGCCATCACCAGGCGCAGATAGTTTTTGATGATGCCGAGAGGATTGTTGATTTCATGGGCGATTCCGGCGGCCAGCTGGCCGGAAGCGGCCAGTTTTTCGGTCTGCACGAGTTTGTCCTGCGCCACGCGCAGCTGGGCGGTGCGCCGCCGCACTTCGCGGTCGAGGTCTTCGGCAAAGCGCCGCACGCGCATATACAGCCGGCGGTGATCAATGGCCACGGCAACCGACTCGGCCAGCTGCATCATCCGCTCTTGTTCCTCCGGTGTAAAGGCGTCGGGGTTCCGGCTGGCCAGATTGACCGACCCGATGGGTTTGGACTCGGAGATCAGGGGAATAAACATGACCGCCTGCATGCCGGCGGAGGCAAGGAACTCGTCCACGGGGCGCACGGGCGGCGTGCTCAGATGCCGGCGCACGTAGGGTTTGCGGCCGGCGACGGCCTCGCCCACATACGATTCGGACAGGCGGTGGCGGGTTCCCGGCGAAAACTCCGTGGCGTCCATTTCGGGATAGACAAATTGCACAGTGTAGTGCTGGCCGTCGTCGTCCAGCAGGACAACGCTCATGAGGTCGTAGGCGATCAGACGGAGCGTTTCGCGGGCAAATGTGGCCAATGTCTGGTCGAGGTCCAGCCGGGCATTGATAGCGTGGCTCGTTTCTCGCAGCAGAGCGAGTTCGCCGGCCTGGCGCTGGACGGTTTCCATCTGCCTGCGGACGTTGTCCGCCGCCTGCTGGAGCCGCGCGGCCATGTTGTTGAACTCGACCGCCAACGATTCCAATTCATCGCCGGTGTGAATCTCGACGCGGCCCGTGAGGTCGCCTCCAGCCACACGCTGAACCCCTTCCTGCAGCTGCCGAAGGGGCAAAGTGAGCCGCCGTGCGAACCACCACGCCAGGACGGACAGAGCGGCCGCCAGAGCGGCGCCAATGAGGCCGTCGCGCGCCACTTGCGTGTGAAAGGCCGCCAGGTAGGGTTGCAGGTCGCGCCCGATGCAAACATACCAGTCGGCATCGGAGCGTTCGATGCTGCGCAGGGCGCGCGTCAACGGCAAAGGACTGAAACCGACCATCTGGCGTTCGCCGTCGGGGTATCGGACGGAGAAGGCTCCCTCGCGGTGCGTCAGATAGAGGATGAGTTGGTCGTGCAACTGGGTGGTTCGCGAGGCGGGAAATCGCACACCGCCGAGCAGATGGCCGATATTGGTGATGACACACGCCTGATCGACATCGAGCAGGACGCGCGAGATGTCGCGGCGCAGAAACTCATCCACGGGGATTTCGACACATACCCAGCCGGGCGAGACCTCGGACGCCGTCCCCGCAACCGGCAGCCACACGAGGGCCGCCGGCCGCCGCATGACCGGATCCGTATGCACCGTCACGGCTTTGAAGCCGGGGGCGATATGAAGACGGCGGGCTTCGCGGAATTGCTGATCGAGCCATTTATACGGCAAGGGGTCGGCGCGCCGGCTTTCCTGGAGAGTCGGCAAAAAAAGATACGGCTGCAGCGAGCCGGTTGTCGGAATCAATAGAAGGGATCGCGTTGTCGGGGAATCGAGCCAGAGCGTTGTCGCAAAAAAAGCGAGTGACGTTGCAACGTCCAGCGAATCGGGATTGTGAAACGCGCGCGCGAGGTTGGGATGGTCGGCCAGCGAGCGCGTTGCCTCGGTGATAAAGGTGTTGATTTCGCGGTCGAGCAACCCGGCCATGTTGCGCGCCTCGGTCAGCAAAGTGTTCCCGGAGACGTCGAGGATGACACGCCACAGCTCGTAGGCCGTCAGCGCAACGCCGGCGGCCGCCGGAATCAGGCCGACGATCAACAAGGTCAGAAGAATTTTCCGCCGAAGCGTATGGAGCCCCTTCATCGCGCTGCCTCTGCCGCAGATAGGCGAATCATGCCGAAGCAATAATCCGGCCGTCAATGCGGAATTGGCGCGCCTGTCGTGCGGGGGAATTGCAAAATACAACCAGCCCGTTCCGGAGGTTGCACGATCCGGTTTTGGCACGGAAAGGGTGCATCGTCGGAAATCCGTAAAATGTCATTGGAATTTGAACACCCTGGAAGGCGTCTCTCCATGCGGAGGGTCGGGTTCTAATCCGACCGTAGCCGGATGGCGGGGACGGCGTCCCTCCCTATGGAGTGCGTGCAGCCATGCTGCCGCTTTGCTTCAATCGTCGCGCAACGCAGAAGCGCTTGCTATGGCCGGGTCATGCAGCCGTCGTTTCCCTTTGGAGATGCGCATAGGAGCTTCAGTCGCAAGACCGCGAAATTACTTTCAACAGGAGAAACATTCTGCCGATTACAGGAGATACACCTGGCGGGGGCTGAAGTCTGCGATACGAACGTTCAGCTCATTTCCAACATGCGGAGGATGGGCTTGAGGGCGCGCTGCCGCAGGTTTTCGTCGAGCGTGATTTCTGGGGCGCGATTCTTCATGCACAGGTAGATTTTTTCGAGCGTATTTTTTTTCATGTGGGAACACTCGCTGCAGCCGCATTCGTTCTGCGCAGGGGCGGGATAGAACTCCTTGTCTGGACAACTCTTTTTCATCTGATGAATGATGCCGG
>JADFCW010000185.1 GCA_017161705.1 Candidatus Sumerlaeota bacterium
GCCAGCTCGATTTCGACTCCATTCGCTAGTTTCAGTCGTCTCATTTTTCCCTCCTTATTTGCCTTAAACCGAACGTTTCTACAGGAGTGTCGTGAAAGAGCATCTACGGTGCATGGCTCCGTATCCCTGTCACTCCACGCGGAAGCTGACCGGATACTTCGCGTCCTTGACCTTTACGATAAATCCCCATTGGCCCAGCCAATTACCGCACTTGACAAAGAGGCGGTTGGGTCCTTTCTGAAGACGAACTTTTGCCTGTACCATCTCGTCGTTACGCAAGCCGCCCAAATTCTCTTCCGTGGAGACGAGTTCGCCGTTCAGGTAAAGCTTGAGCGAGTCATCGGCGCCGCCGCAGATGAGCACTTCCTGTTCTTCTTCGCTCACAATGAAGGCCTGCAGATAGGCCACATAGTAGTCCCATGTTGGCCGCGTCCAATCGGGCTGGCCGAAATAGCTGTTCAGGTTGTTCGCGGCGCCTGCTCTAACGTTCAACCTGCCTCGCATCCAGGTCCGCTTTTCGATTGCGCCGTCATCCCGCCGCCGTTCATAGATGAGGCCTTCTTTTGCCGCATATGACTTTTCGTCCGGCAGTTCCATATGGTTCTGAGCAGCCCAGCCGGTGTTCGGAATCTTGAATGGGCCAAGAATCAACCATTCCTCGATCCTGCCGCCAGAAGTGGTCGGTGGAGTAAGTTTCACTCCTGCATTGGAAAGCAACTGAGCTATGTACTCGTCCGAGCGCGCCTGGCAATAAGCCTGTTTGCCGGGGGCGTCCCAAAGGACCTGATCAAACACAACTGCGCCTTGTCCGACTGGCATAAGCCAGATTACGCCAGGTTTTGCCGCTTCGATCAAGCCTTGGCCAGTACAGGCCAGCGACACGTCAGCAAGGATGTTTTTTTCGATGAACCTGCCAATACCGCTGCTGAAGGTTGAGTTCAGATCAAAATGGCTCATACCATCAAACAAGGGGCTGACCACCGGATTGAAGTCGGTCCAGCGGATTTGCCAGCTGCCATGTTGTGTGTAATCGGCAAACTGTTTCATATAGTTGACATGTAGCGGTGGCGCCACGTTTTCCCGGATTTCGATGCCAAAAGCTCGCCCAACCTCGGCGGCGGTATCAGGCCGCGTATTGTGGACGATGACCACCCCTCCGTCCTTAGCAAACCGTAGTATTTCCTCAGCTCGAGGTACTGGCGTGTTTGACCCGCTCACCACGACGGCGGCGATCCGAGCCGGATCGAGAGGAGTATTGGCCGGAGCTTCATCGGCGTAAATCCGCGAGAGATCAACGCCCAGATTGACGACCTTCCTCAGCGGCTGTCCGTCTATCCGCAGATAGTCTATTGCCCGCTTGAGAATAAACGCCGCTGCCGGACAGATTTCTGCTTTCTCCTGCAACATAAGGGAGCAGAACACAGCATGGCCTTTGCCGCCGAGCACCTCAAGCATAGGCGCGAGGGAAAGTCCCTGACCGGCGTCCAAATAGCCTATGCCAGAATCCATCAGGATGCGGAAGTTGCCCTGATAGGGGCGCTCGAGGCAGTCACGGGCTACCATGAAGTCATCGTAGAGATCATCTCCCTTCCATTCAGGCCACCAGAACGCGGTCATGGCGGTAAGTCCACGAGTGACTGGATGCTGATGTGCACGCGGATGAGCGAAGGTGATGTCCTGTCCGCTGTTGGATAACGGCACATTCAGGAAGAATTGCGGCAATCCTTGTCGGGCCAGTACAAACAGCTTGCCGCCTTCTTGTACAAAACTTTCCAATGCTTTCCAGTCGGCGCCGGTCAGACGCGCATCTACCGCGACCACAATCGGCTTGCGGGCAGCTACGGCTGCTGCCGTACTGTCAACCTGCACAAATCGCGCGCCCCGGCCTTTGAAGAAGAAAGCTGATTCTGCTCCGCCCAACAAAGTGAAGGCAGGGCTGTCTGAGAGATCCGAAGACGGCAGCATGACGTATTGCTGGCGGTCGTGATAAACGACGTTAGTGCCGCGAGTGAGTTCGACACGAATGTTGAACGCCCGTGGAGCATTTTGCCGCGGCAAGTCAGCGGCGATCTCAACTGTGGAGCGGGAGCCGCTTCGCACGCGCACGGGGATGGAGCCGGACGCCACCCGACGGGCCCTGTTGGTTGCAATGTGCCACGGGCCGCTATCTGTGACTCCTACGATTTCGTCACCTTCCGTCAGGGTCCAGTTCAGATAGCCGTCCAGATCGGTTCCCGACTCGTTTATGATAATGTATGGCCGCACCATGCGCCTGCCCGCAACGTAGGAACGATAGAGATCCGAGGGATATGCGCCGAGAGAGTTGTAATTCTTGTGAGCACAATCCCAAACGGGCTCCGGAAGGCTCACATAGTTATAAAACTTATCGGGCTCAGGATTCCAGTAACCCATACGGTCGCCAAAGCACATGACACAGGAGACGCTTCCCTGTTTGCGTGTTTCCATCAGGCCCATATATTGTCCCCAGGCCTGATGGTAGCGCACCCACAAGGAACGCATATCCTGAATATTCTGAAACTCGAGATAGGGCAGCGGAGGACGATACACCAGGTCGCCGAACGCGGAGCTGGCTGAATCCGCGCCAAACCCTTCACCCCATTCGTCGGTTAGGATTGGCTTGACGCGGTCCCATGCCTGATTGAAGTCGAAGTACCAGCTTTTGTATTGATACATATCCGAGGGGAAGCGTGTTGTATAGGCGTGATTATTGTAGCCGGCGTCGAAGAAATCTCCTCGGCCGCGCAGGTCGTAGCCGTGGGAACTGGTGACCAGGCGCGTGGGGTCCAGCTTCCGGAACGCCTCCATCATGTCTGTAAGAGCAGGGATCGAAGGCGCCCACAGGTCCGGCATGCCGCTGGTGAATGTGCTTTCGTTATCGGTGGACCAAATAATGATCGAGGGGCAGTTGCGATACGCTTTGATGTAATCCAGATACATACGTTTTACGTGAGCCCAGAAGTCAGGCAAAGTTGTGGTGGCGCCTGCAGCGATAGGAGGTTGAATCAGCACCAAGAAGCCCAGTTCATCGGTGGCCTGCAGCGTGGTTTTTTGCCACCAGTTGACATGCGCCCGCATGGCATTCATCCACAGCCGGTACTTGTGCCATTTGAGCCCTTGGAATACGTTTTGAGTATCGAGATTGCCGTGCTCCCAAAAGCTCGAGCCGCCGAGGAACGTAACTTTTCCGTTCAGCATCACCTTGCCGTTTTCGATCCACACCTCGCGAAACCCGAAGCGCGTCAGCTCGGAGTCTAGCGCCGGGCCTTCTTCGCCGACGACTGATATTTCAGTGTGAAAATGGTAGAGTTTAGGGTATTCCGGCGACCAGAAACGAGGCCCCGTTTCGCCGACCAGGGGCCGATCGCACCAGCTTCCGCCCACTGTTATCACCCGCCGTTCGCCAGGTTGCAGGATCTGATAGATCGGCCAGAACTTTTTGGCCACTTTGGCATCTGCCGGCGCAGCTCTTATCTCAGGCGCAAGGTTGGTCGCGGTTTCGGGAGATGGATCATACAAATCCAGGACACGTCCCCTCACATAAACCATCTGCGGCTGATCCGAGGCATTGACCACCTCGACATCAGCATCTAGATGCATGCGACGTGTAGAGGTGCGAACGAATACATCTTCGATGTACACGCGCGGCAGTATCCGCAGCTCTGCCGGCTGGTAGATCCCGATACGGCCCTGATTCATGGAGCAGGGCATAAAGTGTTCGGGATGCCCCCAGAGCCAGCCCTCGCCTACGCCGTCTTTCCAAATGCACTTGTTGTCGCGCCGCACCACCGACGCATTTACCATGGCCAGGGCGATCTGGTTTTTGCCGGCGCGGAACAAGCCGTCCGGGACCGTCCAGGAAAAGGGCACCTCGCCCCCGTAGTGTTCGGCCACAGGGTGGCCGTTGATGAATAGTTTTTTGTAGAAATACGCTCCATGGAAGACGAACTTGAAAACCTTATTTACGTCTTCCGGTGAAATCTCGATGTCGCGCACGAGCCAGGCGCTGTCGTGCTTCTGGTCAGTCCAGAAGGCTGGCGCAGTATAAACTAGCCATCCGGCATTTGTATCGCCCACGCCTTCCGGGACGGTGGTGGCGTTCGTCAGCACGGCGCCTTCGACAGGCAGGAGGTGCCACTCGCCCCACAGGTCTATCCCTTTACGTCCGGCAGTTTCATTCGGTATGGCCCATGTCCATGATGCGCTAAGTAGGGCGGCCACTAATACTTTCTTGAGTGCTTGTTGCATTGTTCTGCCTCCTGTCTTCTTGTCATGCCGGCTATTGGTGCATGGTTTTAGGAGAATCCTACCATTAGAGTGTAAAAGGTCTATACCCTTTTTGCGCAAAACATGTCGCTTTTTGCGCAGGCCTATTGCGACATAAGGAGGGAGGAACACAGAACGTGGCACTCGAAAACCATCATGGCTCACACGGTTTAGCCGTCCCTCCCCGAATAATGGTTTGAGATGGTGATGAAAGATCTTCGCGCCTGATCACAGCTCGATTCCTTCACTCCTGTCCGTTTCAGGCATAAATTCCTTTACTCCGCCAGACATCCAGGATCAGTTCGTAGCGCTCAAGTCTCATTCCAGTATAAATGCAGTTGGACGTTGAGAAAATGTAGCCGCCGCCCGGCATTCCGTGCCTCAGTGCATATTCGGCTGAAGCTATGCATTCCTCTTCTGTGCCAGTGTCGAGCAAGCCGCAGTTCGCGTTACCCATCAGTGTAATCTCGCCGCCATACCGCCGCTTGATCTCGGCAATGTCTACTCCGCCCTGCGGATCGAGGGAGTGAAGAGCATGGGGGCGCGTAGCCACGATTTGGTCCACGATCGGCATAATGTTGCCGTCTGTGTGTTTGATTACGTATAAGCCCATGTCACGGCATGCTTGCACCAGACGTGCCAGGTAGGGCGTGACAAACTCGGAGAATTGGTCCGGACTCAGGAACGGCCCTGTGTTAAAGCAGTAGTCACTGCATGCTCCGATGCCGTCCACTCCGATATTCATAAAGTGTCGCTCAAGCCGACGAATGGCATCATCTGTTGCCCGACTGGCCTCTGCTTTCAGACCGTCGGGATCGTCCGACATGCGGTAGCAGAAATCGGTCAGCGTTCCGCCACTTGGGAGGGCGAAAGTCGGGTCGCAGTATACCATCAGGAAGAATTCGTTGCCCGATTTGTCGCGGATACGCCGGACCAGCGCAGCTAACTCTTCGTCGGGCCAACCGCTGGGCGGATGAACGAAAATGGCCGAGTGCTCAAGGCGGCGCGCGCACTCGATGTATAGGTCGGCGATGTCCTGGCGATGAAGCTCGCGCTCTTTTTCTGTCGCCTGCGCCCATTGAGGATAGCAACGTTGCTGGGGGTGAACCTTTCCGACAAGCTCCATTGTCAGAAAGAACACCAGTTCAAAATGCGGAACCCTTTGCCCCGGAATCGGCGGACGACGTTCCAGCGCATGAATTACCTGTTCGCGTGGTGTCATTCGCTCCTCGGGCACAGGTTGCGTTTCCTGCGAACGCTCACCGTGAAGTGACCTTCAGCCGCATGACCCATACGCTCTTGCTCTCCTCCGAATCGTCTGGAATGGCGTGCCAGCCGTAACCGATTCGGTCGTAAATGAGAAGCAGTGTGTTCCCGTCAAGCGGCAGGATTTCCGTATAGCTGGAGGTGAAGCCGGTCCTTTCGAGCTGTCGCAACCGGTCAGTGCTCTTCAAGCCTTCGAAAGTATCCGGCTTGTCCCAGAGTTTTCGCGTATCTGGTTCAATCTGGTCAACCGGAGCGACTAACGCATTGTGCGTGGCAACAATGTCCAGAGGCTGCCATTCGCGGCCCTCGCCGTCGGCGCTAAACCAGACGTAAATGCCCGGCCGCCCGCCCGATAAGGCCACCGTGCCGTCGTCCAGTACAGCCAGGCTGGGTTCCACCGACTTGGGGCCGATGAGCTCAGCCGCCGTCCAGGTAAGCCCGTCGTCACTGCTGAAGGCGCGCCCATAAGAAGTGTATGAATACAGCCTGAACACGCACATCAGACGTCCGTCCTTCAGGCGGCAAATCGCGGATTCGCAAGGCCCTTCACTGCCTTCCAAAGGACAATCCGCTCCAGCAATAATGGAACGAATTTTCCACGCCACACCGTCAGCGGACTCAGCCAGAACCAGTGAACACCGTCGGTCGCCCTGGAATTGTCCGTAGAGGGTCGTCAGATACTCCTTGTTCTTCCCTCGCACAACCTGTCCATTGAAAAGAAAACCAGCCGCCCCGGCAATCGGAGATGTTATGTGGCCGCCGGTGGGCGGTCGCGGCCAGCCGGTGACCGTGACGCCTGAAGCACTATAGGAAAGTTCGCCGTCTGGAGATATGAGGTTGTATGGCGCGCCTATTTTATCCGGGCCCAGCATGCGCAAGTAATAGGGGAGAATTAAAGCCGATCCATCATTAAGGATCAGATAGTTCAGACCGCCGTCTCCGATCACACGCGCTTCATCCCAGGAGAGTCCGCCATCCCGGGATCGCGATAGAAAGCAGGGAGAAGCGCTCACATGGATGTCGGGATGGGCGTGCATCACCGCCCAGAGCGTACCGTTTGGCTGCCGAATCAACGATGGGAACCAGCAAAACCAACGACTGCGCTTTACCAGCACAGGCTTCGACACTTCCACTTCCAGTCCAGTCAACTTGATGCGCTTCTGCGTGATCTCTTCCATATCTCTACCCTCCTTCTCAGAACCGGCCGCTTTCGGCCACGTGCTTTTCAGTTCATGGACAGTCAGTTTCCGGAACGTACAACTTCCCTTCTTCGCAAAGACAACCACGGAGCGTTCCTGGGGCGGCAGAGCGACAAAGAGGGGCCAGGCCGCCGCGCCATCCTGGGCAAAAATCTCCAAGGATGTGCGGTCCACCACGATCCGCAGCCGAATGCGCCCATTCGTCAAGGGGAACCGCGGCGAACGGTGCCCAGGTCCTTCCCAAACCAATTGCCGCGCGTCCTGGTCATACGCCAGACGAATCCCGCGGATCGCCAGGCCCGCATAACCGGCCTCGCCGATTTCCAACTCGGCCTCAATGTCCAGCAGCTCGGCGTCAACCCCCTCTAGGATTCTCTCGGCATCGCTGACGGACAGGTCCGTCCATTCGTGCTTCCGCGCGCGCAATGTCTCCAATTCCTTCACTGGCCAGGCGAACATTCGAATCCCAGTCTCCGTGGTCCGCAACGATAATTCGCAAGGCAAAGTCATCTGGCCGAGGGCCGGCAGACCGGGCGCATCGAGCGAGTTCCAGCGACACACCTGGATGACTCGTCCGTCCGGCGCGTGATTGAATGTCTGCGAGGGCATTCCCGCATATTCGCTATGTCGGTGCACCCACTCCCCTTCAAGGTCGAACTTGCGGCCATCGAACGCGCCTACGCCATAGGCCCCTCGCGCCAGGACAACCCATTTCCTGTTTCCCGGATCTCCATCCACCGGCAATTCGAACATGTCGGGACATTCCGCGCTCTCCGGTATGAACAACTGGCTTTGCCATTCCCATTTCTTGAGGTCCGGCGAGGACAGGAAGGCAAAGTCCCTTCCACCCAGGTAAAGGAGCATGACCCAACGCTGTGTCGGTTCGTGCCAGAAGACCTTCGGATCGCGGTTATGGTTCCTGATGGTGCCAAGAACCGGATTGCCGGCATACTTCGTCCATGTCTGCCCCCGGTCATTGCTGTAGGCCAGGCAAATAGTGAAATCGTGATCGGCGGAGGCGTCCGTGTTTCCCCCGGCGGCCGTGTAGATAAGGACCAGGGGCTTTTCCGAGCCGGCGGCAAAGCCGGTGGTGTTGTTTTCGTCCACCACGCCGGAACCGGAGTAAATCCATCCCAGTTCGTCGGCCTCCAGCGCGAAATCCCTCTCCCGCCAGTGGAACAAATCCTTGCTGACGGCATGTCCCTGGATGGAATGGCAACTACACTTGCCGTAAGGATTATACCCGAAGAACAGATGGTATTCTCCCTGGTGGTACATCAGCCCTACCGGATCGTTCTGCCAACCCCAACGAGGGGAAAAGTGGAACTGTGGCCGATGGGTTTCCTGGTACAGGTGCTTCGGCAGACGCATGGTCGGGCCTTGTTCGACCGTAAACGGTTTATCGTATTCCTCGATCTCGATCTCAAGCGTTTTTCCCTTCCACGCGCTCACCCTCCGGTTGGCCCACACCGCCGGCTCGTCTTCGGCCAGACGGATGTTTATGTCGTCCACGAGTTTTCCGTCCACACGGAACAGCATATGGCGGGTCGGGGCGTTGAAATCCAAAGGCAGATATAAGTACTCGCTATCGATGCGGTAGTCCTGGCGGCGACTGGTGGATCGATCGCTCTGGACGATGCGGTCCGCCATGATGCAGGAAATGTCGTAATAGACGGAAGGAAGGGGCTCGTCAACGAACTCGATGTGAGCTGTCTTTCCCAAAAACTCCGTCACGTCCAGCGAACGCCATCGCCAGCCGCCGAATCGCCCATACCCGCTTGCCGTGCCGATGACCCGACCATCCACGAGGACATCCATGCGGATCCATTTGGGGCGGTTTGAACCGCACAAATGGGCGTTGATGTACTTGCGTTGGATGACGAAGGGCGGGGAGATGAGCTTGCCCGTAGCCCGCGGCGATCCATGGCCGCTGTTGGCAAACCTCTTGTCCAGGGCGCCGCTGAGGTTGATGCGCGGATCCTGCTCTGGGAGCAGACCCTCAACCGGGCCGCTTCCGAAGGCGTCGCCTTCGGTCTTCCAGCCGCCCCAATCCTCGCCGGTAAAATCGGCGATGACAATGTCCGGCTGCTGTTCCTCCGCCCTAACGCTGCTCATCGGCAACATCGTCCATGCCAGCATCAATCCGGTCAGACATGTCGTTGGCCCAAGGCGCAACGGACGCCTACCGCTCCTCTCCGTGCTGCGCCACACTTCGTCGTCTACGCTTCGTCGCAAGTCCTCGTCGAGACAATTCCTGGAAGTCACTATCAGTCCCCCTCCCTGGCCATTGCCGCCGGCCCCTATTGGCCCGTGCCGGCCAGTTCCTCCATGGTCACGGCGCAATTTAACACCTCGAGTTTGTCCACCGCGCCCACGAAGCTGCCATATGTCCAATTTACCGCTGGTTGCCCCATCCACACTCCACCTCTTCAACCTTGACCTTTGCCAGGTAGATGGCCGTTTTCTCCTCGTGCGTAGAGTAATAGCTGACCCACAGCAGCCCTTCATGCAGGACCAGGCCCGCGTAGCTCGTGTCGCCGCCGGATGGCAACGTCAGCGCTTCTGTGAGTGTCCCTGACTGGATATCCAACCAGCAAAGCGAGGTGCGCTCTCTGCCATCATAAAGGCGCACTGCGGCCACAAAGCGTCCGTCGGGCAGTCTAAGCATGTGCGGCCCGCCAATCCGTTTACCCAAATCCTTCCATTCCCATGCCGTGTAAGGCGGTTGCGAAACGCCGAGCATACCCGTGTTGGGATTTCCGTCACGCCTTAGAAGGCAGTAGAGGGTGTCGCCCTCAAACACCAACGATGTCTCATTTGGATCTCCCACATCAAACAGACGCTCTACAAGCGTGTCGAACTTTTTTCCGTCATCGCTGGAGTAAAGTCTGACAAACTGATCATTGCCGCATCCGTAACCGATGCTGTAAGCTTTTCCTTTGTGCCACGTCACTCGCCAAAGCCAGAGGTCAGGATCGCCGATCAGATGTTTCTCGCTCCAGGTGCGGCCATCGTCTGAAAACCAGGCAAACGATAGAAGTTTGTTCTTGGATTGATCATGCAACGAGGCTCCTCCGCAGAGCATGAGCTGCCCATTGGGTGTAATAGTAATCTTGGCATCGCGCAGATCGGCATTCGTGGATACGATCAAGGCTGCGGATTCCCACTCCTCGCCATTCAGGGACGTGATCACACGAAGTGCGCCATCGGGAGAGACATGGCCCTGGCCTTCGCGAAACACGCAGAACCAGCGGTCATGAAATCGGATAAGATCTGTAAACGCATTGTGCGGCGCCTTGTCCCAGATTCTTCGCACTTCAACGAGTTTCATTGCTCTTTTCTTATCCTTTCGTTTCCCCTCGCTAGCATAATTGTTCGCATTGTTTGAAGTCTGTTTCACGCCATATTGTTTGATGGCTTCCTTAAATGCAGGCAGTTCTGCGATAATCTCAGGCTTACCGCGCCGCATAAAAGGACTATCTCGCAGCATGGCGAACGCGTCAGCAGCTGCCTTAGCATGACCTTCCTCCGCGTAAAGCTTCATCAGAGTCAGCACAGTTTCCGCCCAGTCAATGACAAATGTCTTAATCCTTTCGACTTCGGATTCAATAAACTGGACAGGCGTCAGAGCAGTTCGCAGTTCGTTAAGGGAAGCACGGTGCATCTCCAACTCATCAGGAGCGGCAGCCATCCGAAATCTGCCTGCTAGGAGGCGGCTTTTTAGTTCCTTTACCTTGCGCTCCATAGATGTGCCGGCAAGAGTGGGAAGGGCCTCAATACGCGGTCGGTAGTAGCGCTCGCCATCGCTGGGGTTATGGTGACCAGGGAAATAGGCGGGACCTGCCTCTTGTAACGAAAGTTCGTTTGCGTTTGCCTCGATCATGGATACGGTGTGCCGTGCATATTGGCCAGGAATGCCGTTTGGATCCAGCTCGACAGCCTTGCGCAAGTACTCCAGCGCTCGCGTCTTATCCCCCAGACGCCGCCAGGCGAGCCCCGCCATGCGCTGGAATTCGGCGTTCGCGGGTTCGGCCGCAACGGCCTGGGCAAAGGTCTCGACCGCACCGGCATAGTCGCCCTGCTCATACCGTTCGGCACCGGCGCGATACAGAGCGCACGCATCCGGCGCCTCCGCCGCGCGAACGATCATGGCCGCCGTCAGAAGCAGAACGGCTGCGGGCCCGGCTGCCGTGAAGATGGTTTTGCAGTTCATGATGGGCGAGACTATAACCGGGATAATCTTCGGCCAAAACCAAAAAATGCGTATAATATGTCTTTTTTTGCGCAGCAGGAGGAACCAAGCGCTCTTACCGACCGGATCGCAACTCCTGGCGCCTCGCTGGGATTGCTTCCGCACCCGCCGCCATTCTTCCAAAAAATGAGAATGGCCGTGCCGATTTCGGTGGCGGGCTATCTGGCCGGTGGCGCGAGCGCTTCCAACACAACACCCTCTCGGCCATGTTTATCGTCCGGCATCTGTACGCGGAGCACTCTGCCTCAGCCCCCTACTGAATCGAAATCATCGTCCCCTCCAAAATCCTGCCACTGGGGTAAAACTGCAAGCTGTTCCACCGCGCCGCGGACGCTCCGCCGCCGCCCGTATCGTCCCCCCAATCCACCCAACGCTCCTGCGTCTCCGACACATCGCCCGGCGCAATCGCGCCCACCGGCTCGCCGTCGAGGAACACGGTCACGTTGCCGGTGGCTTGGTCTTTCTTTAGCTCGATCTCATAGTACCGCCCCGTATCCACCGTGAACGACTTCAGACTCGTCTGCGTAAAACTCGGCCCGGCCGCGTAGAACAACCCATCGCTTCGCAATCCAATCCAGTACAGCCGCGCGCCGTCCGCCAGCCCCACTGCCGCATTGAACAGCGATGTCGTGGGCGTAACCACGCGCAATCGCGCCCTGACCAGCCAGTTGCGTTGAAGCGCCGGCGCGGTCAGGTTGTAGCCGTACTGCAGGTATTTCTCCGCGGCGGTACTGATCTCCCAATAGGCCGTGCCGTCCGGCTCCGTCCCGCCCGCCGCGGCGCCGCCGTTGTCATAACGCACGAACCAGGCTGGATTCTCCGTTGTGGGGTCTTGAGCGCCCTCGTGCTTGACCGGTATGGGCGGCGGCAAAGCAACCTTTTCTATCTTTGCCCGCACCACCCATATGCTGTTGGAATCGCCGGGCGGAGGAAGCTGATTGTGTCCGCCGGGGATACGATCGTAGATGTAAAGCAAATGCTCGTCGTCAAGACGCGCCAGCTCGGTGTAGGCGGTCGTATGATGGTTCCACCCCTGAATGACGGTAATAGGCTCGCCGGGCACATACTGGTTGTGATGCGCCCGTATGTCCACGGTCTCCCAATCCACCCCGTCGCCCGCCCGATTCACCCACAAAAACAGCCCCGCCCGTCCCCCAGACAACGCCACC
>JADFCW010000186.1 GCA_017161705.1 Candidatus Sumerlaeota bacterium
TTTTGCCATAATCCAGCCAGTCCTGCCCCCTCCACCCCTCAAACGCCGAAGTATCCACGCCGTTTTGCTGCAAATACAAGACCATCTGCTCCATATAAAACTGATGAAAAGCCCGATCCTGCTCCAGGTACCTTCGCTGCTCTGCCTGGCTGGGATCAAGATTGTTGCGGCTTGGCAAAGTCTCCACATACTGCCTCATCTCCTCCGGGAACGTCTCCTCATCGAAAAAATCCGCCACTGCTTCTGGGGTGGGCGTGGCCGTCGGCGTGGGCGTGGGAGTCGGATAGTCGGCGGTCTGCGGTCCGCGGTCTGCGGTCGGCCGTCCGCGGTCTACGGTCGGCCGTCCACCGTCCGCCGTCTGGGGGGCGCCCCCTGACGGGGACAGGCAGGCGGAGAGGATGAGAGAGAGGAGCAGGAGGGGCAGGAGGGGTTTCATGGCGGGAGGTGTCAGTCGGATAGTCGTCAGTCGTCGGTTGGCGGCGTTGAGGAAATTATACAACAAAGGCGCGTAGGACAGGCTTTCTAGCCTGTCGCCTGTCGGCGGCGGGCGGTTTCCCCAAAAAGCCGCGCCCGCGGCAACGTCAACGCGCCCCACACCCCAGAAGGCCTGCTTAAAAAAACAGGACCCATCGTTTCGGGATGAGTCCTGTTTCATCACAAAACAAGAGAAACTAGGGAGTGTATTCTTTGTGTACGATTTCGATCCCGGCCGTGCGCAGGAAATTCAGGGCATTTTCGTCAACGCGGTAAGCCACGCTGTAAACCAGCCGCACAATCCCGGCATTGATCAGGGCCTTCGTACAATTGAGGCAGGGGAAATGGGTCACATAACAAGTGGCCCCTTTGGTCGAAACGCCGTGCAGCGCAGCCTGGATGATGGCATTGGTCTCGGCATGGATGGTGCGAACGCAGTGTCCCTCGACCATGAGATGGCCCACTTCGTCGCAGTGCGGCTGACCGACCGGCGAGCCGTTGAAGCCGGTGGTCAGGATGCGCTTGTCGCGCACCAGCACGCAGCCTACGAAAGCGCGGTCGCAGGTCGAGCGCTCCGAGACGGCGTAAGCAATTTTCAGGAAGTAAGTGTCCCAATCGGGGCGCATCTGAATTCCTCCGAAAAGTGAGGGTGCGACGCACCTTGCCAGATGCGTCGCACCATCCTATTCAGGCCCAAAAGGCCGGCCACAAGAGCCGCAGAACGATATCCAGAATTAACCCGACCATAAACCACATGCCAAAGGCACGATTGTTAATGAAGGCCTGGGGCGCAAAGTAGAGCGGCCAGCCGCCCTGCCCGTCGGGGAAGCCTTCGGGGCGCGTCTCCGGCTTGGGCTTGAGGAATTGCGGGAAAATTTTCAAGAACTGCGGCACGGCCAGGAAAACCAGCAGCATCACCGGCGTAAAGTAGCGGATGGCGATCAGGTAAAGGACCAGCAGGTAAGGGGCAATCATCATGGCCAACACGACATGACGAGCAATCTTTTCGCCGATGACCACCGGCAGCGTGTAGATTTTCTTCTCCAGGTCAATGGCGCGCTTGTCGATGTGTTTGCCGAAGATGACCGTGGTCACGCCCAAAACGTAAGGCAGGCTGGCCAGAACCACGTTCCAGGCCCACCGACCGGTAAGCACGTAATAGCCGCCGCCGATCATCAGCGGCCCCCAGACGATGAGGACGGCCAGTTCGCCCAGCGCCCAGCCCTTCATCGGCCAGGTGTAGAAGAGGACAAAGACCATCCCCAGGCCGAGCAGCAGCCAGATGACCGGGTCCCAGCCGTTCACAAACAGCAGGAACAGGCCACAGGTCAGCGCCAGCAGGCCGGTGACGGCGAAATAGGTCAGGTGCTGGCGCTTCGTCAGCAGACCGTGGGCCACCGGCTGGGGGCCGTACATCGTGCGGAAGTAGTTATCTCTATCCACCCCGCGCACGTAGTCGGTGAAATCGTTGAAGATGTTGTTGGTCGCATGGGCGAGCACCAGGCCGAAGGCCAGGACGAACCAGGCCAGGGGGGAGACCGAATAGCCGTCGTGCAAAGCGAACAGTCCGGCCAGGCCCGCCGAGAGGAAGGTCATGATCAGGACCGCGGCGCGGGTCGAAATCAGCCACTTCGAGATGATGTCCAGCCTCTGCCACTCCTCTTTGGACACTTCCGGGATGACGTTGAGAGCCTTTTTCCACATTGCAAAATTAAAATTCATGGGAGCACCTCCTAATCGGGCATGGATTATACCAGCCTTGTCCTTTCTTGTTGAAAAATTGGGGGTGAGAATCGCATACCCAAAAAAGAAAGATGGGCTAAAATTTACGCAGGATGTTAATCACAACAAAGCGGTGACTAACTGTACTGGTGTTTTTAATGCAAAAATAACATACTAAAGCCAATCAGGCACAAACGCGCCTTTTGTTGCTGATCGAAACTCAGGAGGTGTTCCTTGGAGATTACGCTATCCCCGTTATCCCCATCTGTCAACCAGACCTTCTACACCAGTTTGTTCGATCTCCAAGACGGAGAGCGGGTGCGCACTTGCCTGCAATGCGGCACTTGCAGCGGCATTTGCCCGTTCGGCTACATTATGAAATTCCCGCCGGGCAAGATTATCGGGGCCATCCGGGCCGAGATTTTCGAACAGGTTTTGAAGACCGACTCGGTCTGGATGTGTGTCTCGTGCAACGCCTGCGCTTCTTTCTGCCCCTCGAACATCCCGATCACCCGCGTGCTGATGACCCGCACCAAAGAAGAAATGATTCTGGCGGGCAACGTACCCAGCGAATTGCAAGCCGCCCTGGAGAACACGCAGCGCTACGGCAACCCGCTGGGCGAATCGCCGCGCAAACGCGCCGACTGGGCCCTGGGCCTGCAGCCGGAGGTCAATCTCCTCGCCAAGACTCGTCAGCCGGTCGAGGTGTTGTGGTATGTGGGAGATTATGCCTCCTACCATCCGAGAATGCAATCGGCGACCCGGGCGCTGGCCAAGATTTTGAACGCTCTAGGGGTGAATTTTGGGATCCTGGGGCCAGAAGAATATAGCGATGGCGACTCGCAGCGCCTGGCCGGCGAACGCGGTCTGTTCGAGATGATGGCGCAGAAGAACGGCCAAGTATTCAGAAAATACAAATTCAACGAAATCATCACCACCGACCCCCACGCCTTCAACGCCCTCAAAAACGAATACCCCGCTCTTGGAATCGAGTATCCGGTACGACACTATACCCAGTTCCTATTCGAGCGGCTCGAGCAGATCAAGCCTTTGCTCAAGACCGAAATCAAGGCCAAGGTCGCCTACCACGATCCTTGTTATCTTGGGCGGGTCAATGGGATCTTCGATGAACCGCGCGCCTTGCTGAGCGCGATTCCGGGGGTCGAACTGGTCGAAATGTCGCATCAGCGCATCAACAGTCTGTGCTGCGGCGGCGGTGGCGGCGGCATGTGGCTGGATGGCTTCCAGTGGGAAAAGGCACACACCCGTCTGTCCGAATGGCGGGTGCGCGAGGCCATCTCGGCCAATGCCCAGATTCTGGCTGTGGCCTGCCCCTACGAGCCGCCGCGTTTCGAAGATGCGACCAAGACTATCCCGGCGGCCAGCCAGTTGAAAGTGCGCGAGATCGCCGAATTGTTGGCCGAATCGATGGACCTCTAGGAGGAAAGGTGATGAAAATTGCAGTACCCATCAAGTTCGTGCCCGATCTGGTCGAAGAATTGACCATCGACCCTTCGGGAACTGCCCTGGATACCACCTGGCTGCGCCTCATCATCAACGAACTCGACGATCATGCCGTGGAACAGGCCGTCTTGCTCAAGGAACGCGGCGGCGGCGACGTGACCGTCTTGGCCGCCGAAGCCGATGGCGTGGACGACTTCCTCTTCACGGCTGCCGCCAAAGGCGCCGATCGCCTCATCAAACTGACGGGGGATTTCAGCACCGCCGACAACCATGCCCTCGGGCGCGCCTTCGCCGATGTGATCAAAGAATTGCAGCCGGACCTGATCCTGACCGGCGTCCAGGCCCACAACGACCTGGACGGTTCGATTGGGCCTCTGCTGGCAGAATATCTTGGCCTTCCCTACGTGGGTTATGTGGCCGGGATTACGCCCGGCGGCGATAAAGTGATCGCCCGCAAAGAATACGCCGGCGGTCTGGTTGCGGAGGTGGAAGTTAAATTGCCTGCCGTTTTGGGCATTCAGGCCGCCGAACAACCGCCGCGTTATGTCGCCTACAGTAAGATCCGCCAGATTATGGGAACGGCGAAGATCGAGGAACGCCCCCTCGGCGCCCTGGAATCGGGCGGCGGAGTCATGATTGAGCGCATGTTCCAGCCAGAAGCCGCCGAACGCGCCACCATGCTCGAAGGCAGCCCAGAAGACGTGGCCGATAAACTGGTTGGACTTTTCAAAGAATTGGGCACGCTGTAAGGAGGCGCTATGAGCCAGGATATTTTCGTTGTCATCGAACACCTGCGCGGACAGGTGGCAGAGGTTTCCTACGCAATGCTGGCCGGGGCGCGTCAGTTGTCCAAGGCCGACAACGGCGAAGTGGTTGCCGTCCTCCTGGGACACAACGCCCAGGGCCTCGCCCATGATCTGGCTGCCGACCGGGTTATTTATGTAGATCATCCCGCCCTGGCCGAGTTTACCTCAGATGCCTACCAGATCGTCCTGGCAGGCCTGATTCAGGAACACTCGCCGCGCGCGGTTCTGTTCGGACACAGTTCGATCGGCATGGATTTGGCCAGCAGCCTATCGGCCAAACTGGGGATTCCGGTCGTCAATTCGTGCCGCACTTTCACCGAGGACGGCAAATTCGTCAGCCAGATTTGTGGCGGCAAGATTATGGTCGAAGGCGCACTCCCCGCCCCGGCCGCGCTGGCGACCATGATCCCCGGCGGCTACAAAACCGAACAAGGGCAAAGCGCCCAGACGCCTCCGCTGACCCCGGCGTCGGCCGCAGGGCTGGACAATCTGCGCGTCGCCGTCAAACAATACATCGAGCCAGATACCTCCGATGTAGACATCAGCAAAGAAACCATGTTGGTTTCGATCGGGCGCGGCATTCAAAACAAAGACAACATCGAACTGGCCAACGAATTGGCCCAGGCGCTGGGCTGCGCCCTCAGCGCCTCGCGCCCGGTGGTAGACCAGGGCTGGCTGCCGACCACCCGTCTGGTGGGTAAATCCGGCAAGCACGTCAAACCCAAAATTTATCTGGCGCTGGGCATCAGCGGCGCCCCGGAGCACGTGGAAGGAATGGGCGAGAGCGAGACCATCGTCGCCGTGAACACCGACCCCAACGCCCCGATCTTCAACATCGCCAAATATGGCACCACGATCGACATGTTCGATCTGCTCCCTGTATTGATCGATAAGGTCAAGCAAGCCAAATAACCCGTCAGGAGAGCCCAAGGATGCCTATCCGAGAGACGTTCTGGAATATCCCGCACTGGGCCGAAATTGCCCAATATATTGCCGCCCTTCTGACAGCGATCCTCTTCATCGCCGGCATCACCCGCCGCGTGTTGCGCTGGCGCCGGGGGCGGCCCGAAAAGCGTTCCGGGCATTTCTGGAGCCGAATCGGTTCCCTCGTCACCCAAGTTCTCGGTCAAAAACGCACCCTGGATGAAAAATTCCCCGGCATCATGCACTTCTCGATTTTCTGGGGAATGTTGGTGCTGGCGGCCGGGACGGCCCTGGCCACCATTGACTGGGATGTGACGCATCTGTTCTTTGGATTCCAAATCTTGAAGGGCAGCGTTTACGTCGTCTTTGAATTGATGCTCGACCTCCTCGGTCTGCTGGTGGTGTTGGGGCTTGGTATGGCCATCTATCGCCGCTACATCAGCCGGCCGGCGCGGTTGCAGAACTTCCCGGTGAAGAAACTGGCCGGCGACGACACCTACGTCCTGGTCATGCTGGCGTTCATCACCCTCAGCGGCTACCTGACGGAGGGCCTGCGTCTTGCGGTGATGCGTCCAGATTGGGCGGCCTGGTCGCCCATCGGAAACGCCATCGCCTCCCTGTTCCTATCCTTGGGCGATCCCACCAACCAGACCCTGCACCTGGTCATTTGGGGCCTGCACATTGTCACTGCCTTTGGCGTGTTGATCAGCCTGCCCTTCACAAAACTGTTCCACATCTTCTCGGTGCCGCTCAACATCTACTTCCGCTCGCTGGAACCGGCCGGCGCTCTGCGGGCCGCCAACATGGACGGCGGCATGGGCGTCAAAGAATGGACGCAATTCACCTGGAAACAACTGCTGGATTTCGAAGCCTGCACGCGCTGTGGCCGCTGCCAGGACGTTTGTCCGGCCTACGCCAGCGCCCAGGTGCTCTCGCCGCGCAACATGATGGTCAAATTGGACGACCACTTGTGGGAGAAAAAACCGCGCGCCCTGCATGGTGAGGTCGTCTTGGCCGATGAACTCTGGGCCTGCACCACCTGCCGAGCCTGCGTGCAGGTTTGCCCGGCCTTCATCGATCACGTCACCACCTTCGTTGATTTGCGCCGCCATCTGGTGGATCAAGGGAAAATGGACCAGATGCTTCAAGATGCGCTCAGCAATCTGGGGCGCTACGGGAACTCTTTTGGCCAGTCGGACCGGATGCGGGCGAAATGGACGATGGGGCTGCAGCCCCCTGTCAAAGACGCCCGCCGCGAAGAAGTCGAATACCTGTGGTTTGTGGGCGACTATGCTTCCTACAACGCCACTCTGACCGACGTGACCCGCAAAACGGCCGAGGTCTTCCAGAAATTAGGGCTGAACTTTGGCATCTTGTATGAGAGCGAACGGAATTCGGGCAACGATGTCCGACGCGTCGGCGAGGAAGGCCTGTTCGAAATGCTGGCCGACAAGAACAGCCAGGTGCTGAGCAGGTGCAAGTTCCAGACCCTCATCACGACCGATCCACATTCGTACAACACCCTCAAGAACGAATATCCCGCCAACGGCAATGGCCGCTATCCTGTGCTGCACTACAGCGAACTGCTCGACCAGTTGATTGCCGCCGGAAAACTCAAATTCAGCAAAAAACTGGGCTACAAAGTCACCTACCACGATCCCTGCTATCTGGGCCGCTACAACGGCGTGTATGACGCCCCCCGGCGAGTCATCGAAGCGACCGGCTGCGAGTTGGTCGAAATGCCCCGTCATCGCGAGCGCGGTTTCTGCTGCGGTGCGGGCGGCGGAAGAATTTGGATGGAAGAAAAAGAAGTGAAAGAACGACCAAGCGAATCTCGCATCCGAGAAGCAGTTGGACTGGAGGGCGTACAAATGTTCGTCGTCGCTTGCCCCAAAGATTTGACCATGTTCCGAGACGCGGTCAAGACAACCGGCAACGAACAACGATTGGAGGTTAAGGACTTAATCGATTTGGTCGCAGAGGCCCTCTAGTTGCCGGGCGGTTCTGCGCCGCTGCCGAACAAAACCATGAAAAGGTTGAGAGGCATTGCCGAAAGACTGAAATTCATTGACGGGCACTCGATTCGATTGCCCATTGCCGCCAGATTAACCCTGAGTTTTTTGTCGGTCATCCTGCTCAGCAGCCTCGTTTTTACGCTGGTCGGCACCCAGATCATTTCCAACCTAATCAAAGCAGAAGCCGAGGAACGCGTCCGAAACGACCTGAACGCCGCCCGTCTGATCTACCTCGATACACTGCAATACGTCCGCAATGCGGCCGAATTCACCGCCGTGAGAAACATCACCCAGGAGATTCTGCGAGGCTACACCCCATACAGTTACGTTGACGAGATGATTTGGTTCAAGGTCAACGAAGGCCTCGACATCCTGACGATCACAGACAGCCAGGGCATTGTCGTGTTTCGGGCGAACGCCCCCAGCCGCCGAGGCGATGACCAAAGCCACCTAGAACTGGTTGCTGCCGTCATGCGAAGGAGGACGCCGGCCGCAGGGACCGTGATCTTTTCGGAAGAAGACCTGCGCGCCGAGTCGGATTTGTTGGCCGAAAGGGCTTACTTTCAATTCGTCGACACCCCCATGGCCAGACCGCGTCCCGAAACCGAGGAGACGGCTGGAATGATGCTGATGGCAGCCGTGCCCATTTTCGACAGCGATGGCAATTTTATCGGTGTGGTATACGCCGCCAAACTGCTCAATCGAAACTACGAAATCGTTGACGAAATCAAACAGACCGTCTTTCAGGGCGTCGTCTACGAAGGCAAGGACATCGGCACGGCGACCATCTTCCAAGACGACGTAAGAATTTCGACCAACGTGTACAACGAAGACGGCTCTCGAGCCATCGGCACACGCATTGCAGAAGATGTGTACAACCAAGTCGTCATCGAAGGCAAACCCTGGCTGGGACGCGCTTACGTCGTCAACAACTGGTACATTTCTGCCTACGAACCTATCTATGGATACGACGGCACGATCAAAGGAATACTTTACGTAGGCATTCTGGAACAAAAATACCTGGACATTAAAAATCGAGCCATTTTGATCTTCACGGCGATCACCCTGACGGGAGTCTTGATCTCCGTCTTTGTGACGATCTGGATCTCGCGGCGCATTTCCTACTCGGTCAACAGCCTGGTTCGGGCTTCACAAAAACTTGCCGGCGGCGACTTGCAGACAAGGGTTGAGCAGATATCGAATGACGAGTTCGGCGAACTGGCCGAAACCTTCAACTACATGGCGCGGGCCTTGCGCGAACGCGATGAACAATTGAAGGAATATACCAAGAGAAAGATCATGGAGTCGGAACGCCTCGCCCTGATTGGCCAGTTGGCAGCGAACGTGGCTCACGACTTGAACAACCCCCTCCAGGGCATCGTCACCTACTCTTATCTGCTGCTGGAAAAAGAGACCTGTACACCGGAGGAACGAGAAAACGTCCAAAAGATCGTCGTTCAGGCCAATCGCTGCCGAGACATCATCCGAGGTCTGCTCGACTTCTCTCGTCAAAAAAAACCGGACAAAACGCTGTGCGATGTCAACAACCTGTTGAGCGCCTGCGTCTCGTTGGTGGAACGGCAAGCACTGTTCCATAACATCGAAGTCACCCTAGACCTAGAGGAAAATCTACCGCGAGTTGTCCTGGATCCTTCACAAATAGAGCGAGTTTTCCTGAACCTCATCATCAATGCTGCCGAAGCCATGGAAGGGAACGGCCAACTCTTCTTGTCAACTCGTTACAACCGCGCAAGCAATTGCATTGAAATCAAAGTCAAAGATACTGGTCCAGGGATCAGCGAGGAAAATCTAGAAAGGATTTTCGATCCGTTCTTTACCACCAAAGAAACTGGCCATGGCGTTGGTTTAGGACTGGCAATCAGTTTCGGGATTCTCAAAGAGCATAATGGAAATATCTTTGTCGAAAGCGCCCCCGGACAAGGGGCCACGTTTACGGTCAGTCTTCCTCTGGCTGTAGAAATGACCGGTGCCGAAAAAGATGGAGAATAAAGCCAAAATTTTGATCATCGATGACGAAGAAGTCGTGCTGGACTCGTGCGCCCAGATTCTAAAGGGGGCGCCTTACCAGTTGGCTACGGCAAGCGACGGCACGAGCGGGCTGACGCTCCTGCAAGAGTTTCGCCCCGATCTGGTGTTTGTTGACCTCAAAATGCCGGGCATCTCTGGCTTCGAGGTCCTCGAAAAGATCGGCGAAATTGACCCGACCATCGTCATTGTGGTCATCACCGGTTTTGCAACGGTCAGTTCGGCGGTCGAGGCGATGAAGAAAGGGGCCTACGATTTCCTGCCCAAACCGTTCACGCCGGATGAATTCCGGTTGATTGCCCGCCGCGGAATCGAACGCCGCAAACTGATGCTGGAGGCCATTGCCCTCAGGAAAGAACGCGACCTGCTGCGCGAACAATTTGCCTCGATCGTGTCGCACGAGTTGAAAGCGCCTTTGAGCGCCATCCAGCAAAACATCTTTGCCCTGGAATTCGAACTCGAAAAGAGGCTAGGCCCCGAACAGAAAGAAAAGTTCGAGCGCATCAAGGCCAGGCTCACCGATTTGCTCAAGATGATCAACTCCTGGCTGCGGGTCATCGCAGTCGACATCGATCGACTCAAAGAGGGGTTCGTCCCTCTCTCGATTGCAGAACCCATCGCGAATGCAATTGAAAGCCTAGACACACTGGCAGCCCGTAAAAATATCAAGATCGTCTCGGAAGTCGGCCAAGATCTGCCTGCTGTTCTGGGCGACAAGGTTAGCCTGGCAGAAGTATTCGTCAACATCATCGGCAACGCCCTCAAATATTCGCCCGATGGAAGCAACGTTCGTGTCACAGCCAGGCAGGAGGAACAAACGATCGCGATTTCAATCGAAGACTCAGGCATTGGAATCGCCGAAGAAGACCTGCCCCACATCTTCGACGGTTTCTATCGCGGCAAGGGCGGGCAAACGGTCGCCGGAGGGCATGGCATTGGGCTGGCAGTCGCCCGCCAGATTGTCGAAGCCCACAACGGCTCAATCGAAGTCGAAAGCGAGGTGGGCACAGGGACGACATTTACAGTCCGCTTGCCTATCCATCAATCATAGACTGTTCGGCTAACCATTCGGAGAACAAACCTTTCAACTCGAACGGAGGTAAATTATGAGCAAAAAGTTACTCATCATTGACGACGATCCGGATTTTGTTTCTGGGATCAAATCCATCCTCGACGCGGGCGGCTACGAGGTAGACGTTGCCTACAACCCAAAGGACGGCCTGCGGGCCTTACAGGCAAAGAAATACGACCTGTTGCTGCTCGATATTATGATGGGGCGCGGCGCAGAGGGCATCATGATTGCCCGCAAAATGCGCAAAGACGCCAAACTGCGCGAAATCCCGGTTCTCATCATTACAGGCATGCGCGAACAAATTGCCTTCCTGTTCCCCGGTGAGCCTGTCCACCCTCGCTTCGTTGACGTAGACGAAATGGTCGAGAAACCGGTCGAGCCCAAACTGTTGCTGGACAAGGTGCAAAGCCTGATCCAGGCAGCCGAGGCCAAGAAGGCCGAGAAATAGACGATCTCCTGAGCGCCGGAGCGGGGCGCGAACCCCGTCGGCAATCATGAGAGGCTTATTACCATGAGCGATACCATTTCATTCCGTCAAGAAATAGCCAATCTTCTTTATGCTTCTGAAGGGGAGCCGCTCAATACCTGTATTCAGTGCGGGACGTGCTCGGGAACCTGTCCGGTGGCGCCTTACATGGACTACACCCCGCGCCAAATCATCGCCTTGATCAATCAGGGCAAGAAAGAGGAGGTTCTCCAAAGCAATACGTTCTGGTATTGCGCTTCCTGCTATCACTGCACCGTGCGTTGTCCTCAAGACATCAACATCACCGACTTGATGTATGCGCTCAAACGCTATTCGATTTGGAAAGGGCAACACAAAGAAGGCCTGATCGGGCCGACCTTCTCGGAAGCGTTCGTAAAAATGATTGTGCGCGGCGGGCGTTCCTTCGAGCCTGTTCTGGCTCCTTCTTACATTTTCAGTTTTGGCATGCGCGAATTGCTGCTCGAAGTTCAGGGAGCCACCGAACTCTTATTGAAAGGCCGGCTGCCTCTCCTGCCGCCGCGCATCAAGCGCCTGGATAATTTCAAACGCATGCTTGGGCGCATCATCCCCATGGGAGGTCTCGAATGAAGAAAGAATTTGCCTACTTCCCAGGGTGTTCGCTGGAAAAGATGGCCGTCAGTTACCACATGTCGGCCCTGGAGACGACCAAAAAACTCGGCGTTCATCTGAAAGAACTCGACGACTGGAATTGCTGCGGCGCCACCACTTACTCGTATATCGATGAACTACTGGCCTACACACTGTCTGCCCGCAATCTGGCCATTGCCGAACAGACCGGGTTAGATATCGTTGCTCCTTGCAGCGCTTGCTATAAAAATATGTTCTTCACAGCAGCGCATCTGAAAAAAGACCCCGACCTGGCCGAACATATCAACTTCGCCCTCGAAGAGGACAATCTGCACTTCACAGGAAGCGTCGGCGTCAAGCATCTCATCGAGGTGTTCGCCTACGACATCGGGCCCGAAGAATTGAAGAG
>JADFCW010000187.1 GCA_017161705.1 Candidatus Sumerlaeota bacterium
GCACGTTGGTTCGCCGCTATCCGCCGGGAGAAGGCGGTGTGAAAGTCGAATACTGGCTCATCCGGGGCGGCGGCCACACCTTGCCCGGCAGAGGCTCGCTGGCGGCCGAGCTGGTGGTCGGCAAAACCTGCCGCGATTTCGACTTCCGCGAGGCAGTCTGGAATTTCTTCAAATCTTGCCCGCCGCGAAAATGGGAAAAATAGCAATCGAACCACATTTTTCTCTTAACGCCCAACAGGGCAAGGGCAAGAAACGGATCGGTTGGTGAAATGGAAGCCGGCTCTGCGGCAGCCCAACCCGCCAGGGATAACCGGCCGGGGTTCGGAGATGAAACAGGCAGCGAGACAGGTCAGCCGACCCGTCCCATTCCCTCGACACCGTTCATATCCATTTCCCTCATGCCGCCGAAAACTCGACACCCCCATGCGGCGGATCACCCACTAACTCCTGGAGACAAATTGTCCATTTCCGGCTGAGCCAGGATACAAGGAGTGGTTAAATTTCTCCTTTCCATGGCTTTCGAGGCGCCCGCCTGATGTGAAAATGTCGTTGTTGATCAAGGAAAGAATTGAAAAAAACAACATCGCTGAAACCATTATTATCTTTCCCCTATATGTGGAGATGCATTCACTGCGGATGGAGTCGGTGCGAAACCTTGCGGAACCGCGACACGGCCACCATCCCGCGCAAGTGCTTGTGCTGAATAGTCGCCTTCTCCTCCGGTGCGTAATGCTTCCGTTCCTGACTCATGCGACTTGCCTCCATTGGGTTTCGGCTCGACTCCGCTCACCGAGGTTTCACCCCCACTGACTCGCATAAGCCGTTTGTCCATTTCCAGGAGAAGCATGACAAGCGCTGTGATCGCCAGTTATGGGTCGTGCCGGACGGTGATTTATCGCTGGGTGCGGGCGGAAAAGAAAGGGAGAGAGGTGGCGCCGAAGGTGCAAAGGTACGGAGCGTCCCCCGCGACTGACGGCCAAGCAGAAACAGTACGTGCGCCGATGGATCTGCGGCAAAGCCTTTCGATAATAGTTGGTCGTGGACGCGCCGGATTCTGGGGGAGTGGATGGCCGAAAAGTTTGGCGTGCGGTTAAGTGTCTCGACGGTGGGCCGATTGTTGGCCGAACTGGACAGCACCCCCAGAAGCCGTTCCGGCCGCGCCTTATGCCGGTTTCGGCGTCAACACCGCCCGCACGGCCTCGACACAGCGATCCACATCCTCGCGGGTGATGGTCAGGGGCGGCAGGAACCGCATGACAGTCGGGCCGGCCAGAAGGCCCAGAATGCGATGCTCATCCTGCAGGGCCTGCAAATACTTCTGGGCTTTTTCCTTGAGCTCGATTCCCAGCATCAATCCCAGTCCCCGGACTTCGCGGATCAGCGGCGACTGAATGGCACGCAGTTTGGCGAGAAACTCCTCGCCCCGCATCCGTGCATTTTCGGGCAGGTTGTGCGACTCCATGAATGCAATCGTCGCCAGCGCCGCCGCACACGCCAGCGGATTGCCCCCGAACGTCGAACCGTGCGAACCTTTTGTCATGGTTTGCAGCTTCGGTCCGAAAACAATTGCGCCCATCGGCACACCGCCCGCAATCGCCTTGCCCAGACACAGGATGTCCGGCACGATGTCGTAGCGCTGAAAACCGAACCACGCGCCCGTGCGACCGAAGCCTGTCTGCACTTCGTCGAGGATGAGGAGCAGTCCGCGTTCGTCGCACAGCTTGCGCAGCGCCGGCAGGTATTCCGGCGACGCCGGTTTGACGCCGCCCTCGCCCTGCACGGGTTCGACGAGGATTGCCGCCGTCTTGTCGGTCACCGCCGCCGTCGCCGCCTCGATGTCGTTGTAGGGAACGTGGACAAATCCCGGCACCAGCGGCTCGAACGGCTCGCGGTAGTCCTTCTTGTGCGTGGCGCTGAGGGCGCCGAGCGTGCGGCCGTGAAAGCCGTGATACATGGCGATGAAATCGGTCTTGCGCGTGTTCATCCGCGCGAACTTGATCGCCCCTTCGATCGCCTCGGTTCCGGAATTGCAGAAGAAAAAGCGGTTGAGCCCTTCGGGCAGAAGCGAAGCGAGCTTCTGCTGCAAGAGCGCGCGCTTGTCGTTGTAAAAAATCTCCGTGCACGAGACGAGCGTCCGCGCTTGCTCGGCTATGGCCTCGGCCACGGCCGGGTTGGCGTGCCCCACGCTGGCGACGGCGTACGCCGCACTGTAGTCGAAATACTCGACGCCCTTGTCGTCCCATACGCGCAGTCCTTCGCCGCGCACCAGCGTCAGCGCCCGTTTGGCAAACAGGCCCGACGTGTATTGGTTCTCGATTGCCTGATAGTCCATGTTTTTCCTCCGCAGCTCAAAGGAAGTTCGTGACGTGGAACAGCCAACACACATTCCCACATGGGCGGCACAAACGCCCCCATGTGAAAAAGAAAGCGATACTTCAAGCACGCTTTTCCGCGCATTCAACAAGAAAACGCAGGGTTCGCGTGCGACACGGCGCGCCCCGGTGTTTTCCCTTGACGCTTCGGAAATCGGACGCCAGGGTCAGTCCAAGTTTTCCGGCCCTGCCGGAGCGGGTAGTTCCGTCCGACGCGGAGCGTTAGGGATGAAAGAATTAGCGGGAAAGACCATTTTGATTACCGGCGGCACCGGCTCGTTCGGCCGCGCCGTCGTGACTCGTCTGTTGGAAACAGACGCCGCCGAAATCCGCATTTTCAGCCGCGATGAACTCAAGCAGGAAATGATGCGCATCGAGCTGGCCAATCCCAAGCTGACGTTTCACATCGGCGACGTGCGCGACGTGGACAGTGTGGACGCGGTGATGAAGGGCGTGGACCTTGTGTTCCACGCCGCCGCGCTCAAGCAGGTGCCCTCGTGCGAGTTTTTCCCGCTGCAAGCCGTCATGACCAACATCCTCGGCAGCCACAACGTCATCGAGCGCGCCATCGCCAACCGCGTCTCGCGCGTCATTTGCCTCAGCACCGACAAGGCGGTCTATCCGATCAACGCCATGGGGATGACCAAGGGGCTGATGGAAAAGGTGGCGCAGGCGGCCAGTCGAAAATGCGGCCCGAATGGCACGGTGGTTTGCTGCGTCCGATATGGCAATGTGATGTGCTCGCGCGGGTCGGTCATTCCGCTGTTTATCCAACAGATCAAAGAAGGCAAACCGCTGACGGTGACCGTGCCCGAAATGACGCGCTTTCTTCTGCCGTTGCGCGATTCGGTGGCGCTGGTTCTGTTTGCGTTCAACCATGCCGAGCCGGGAGATTTGTTCGTCAAGAAAGCGCCTGCCTCGACCATCGAGGACTTGGCCAAGGCGCTGAAGATTATCTTCCGGTCCGATGTTCCGATCAAAATTATCGGCATGCGCCATGGCGAGAAGCTGCATGAGACGCTTCTGACGCGGGAGGAGTTGCGGCGGGCTGAGGATATGGGCGACTACTTCCGCGTGCGACCGGATGTTCGCGACCTGAACTATAACAAGTATTTTGTCGAAGGCGACCGGGAGGAACCTTGCCTCGACGATTATACGTCCGAAAACACCGAGCGGTTGAATGTGGAACAGATTGTCCAGCTGTTGTTGAGTCTGCCGGAAGTCACGGCTGAAATGCAAAGCGAAACTCCGAGCAAGGCACCCTGACCTTTCTCGATAGATTCCGTCCCATGGGTCCCCCCGCAAAGATCATTATCACCGGCATGGAAGGGTTTGTCGGCTCTCACCTGCGCGACCGGCTGGTTCGCGAAAGTATTTTTGAAGTCCCATTCTTCTGGGACCGCTACTTCTCCGATCCCAGAGCGATGGAAGAAGTTCTTGCAGGAAGCCAGACCGTTGTGCATCTGGCTGCAATGAACCGGGGCGATCCCGATGTGATTTATAATACAAATGTTGCGCTAGTCAGACAGCTGGTTTCCCACCTGGAGAATCTGCAGGCCACTCCCCATGTCATTTTTGCATCCTCGACTCAGGCGGATCTGGACAACCCCTATGGCCGATCCAAAAAAGAAGGAGCGCGCATTCTGGAAGAATGGGCGAGGCGCTACAATGCGCCGCTCAGCATTCTGATTATTCCGAACATCTTTGGCGACGGCGGAAGGCCTTACTACAACTCCGTCATTGCCACATTCTGCCACCAGCTGACTCATGGGGAAGAGCCGCGGATTATCGAGGACCGCGAGATCAACCTGATCTACATTAATGAGTTGACCGATCTGATCTGCGAGCGAATCCAGAATCCACCGCGCGGTATCGAAACGGTCCGAGTTCAACCCACAACAACCATTAAGGTAAGCACTATACTGGCCTTGTTGCAGAAATACAAAGACTCTTATTATCGCGATAATCTCATGCCAGCCTTTGCGAATACCTTCGAGCGCAACCTCTACAACTGCTTTTTGTGTTACATGGAGTATCCCGATCTTGCCCGGGCGGCCACGGTTCATTCCGATGCGCGGGGCTGGCTCTTCGAGGCCGTCAAACAACACGGCGGCGGAATGGTATTCTTTTCCCTGACCCATCCCGGAATTATCCGCGGCAATCACTACCACACGCGGAAAATCGAAAAGTTCCTCGTCGTGCAGGGAGCCGGCGTGGTTCGCTTGCGCCGCATTGGAAAAGACTCCATTGTGGAATATCCTGTCGCCGGCGAGAACCCGACCCTCATCACTATCCCCATTTTTCACACCCACAATATCGAAAATACCGGGGCCTCCGACATGTTGACGCTGTTCTGGAGCAGCGAGATTTACGATCCCAGCGACCCGGATACATTTCCTGAAAAGGTATAGCCGCATGGCCTCGCCGATTAAAGTGCTCACGATTCTTGGCACGCGCCCCGAAATCATCCGCCTGTCGCGCACCATGTCTTTGCTGGACCAAACCGTCGAGCATAAGATTGCCCATACAGGCCAGAATTACGACTATGAATTGAACGAAATTTTTTTCCGCGATTTGAACGTCCGCAAGCCCGACTACTTTATGAACGTGGACACGTCGAGCCTGGGGCACGTCTATGGCGGCGTCTTGATTGCCGCCGAGGACATCCTGCGCAAGGAACGACCCGACGCCGTCCTGATTCTCGGCGACACCAACAGCGCTATTGCCGCCATCATGGCCAAACGGATGAAAATCCCCATCTACCACATGGAGGCGGGCAACCGCTGTTTTGACTTCAACGTTCCCGAGGAAATCAACCGCCGCATCATTGACCACATCGCCGATTTCAATCTCGTCTATACCGAGCGGGCGCGCCAGCACTTGCTGAGCGAGGGGCTTCCTCATCGCCGCATTTATCTCACCGGCTCGCCCATGAAGGAAGTGTTGACCGCCCATATGGATCGGATTCGGGCTTCGACGGTCCTTTCGGAGTTGGCGCTTCAGCCCGGGCAGTATTTCGCGGCCAGCATCCACCGCGAGGAGAACGTGGACAATCCCGAAAACCTGCGGAAAATCGTCTGCGCGTTCGAGACGCTGAGCGCCGAATTTCACATCCCCGTCATTGTCTCCACTCATCCGCGCACGCGCAAACGCATGGAAGCCTTTGGCGTCAAAGCCGATTCCGCCGCCCTCCGGTTCTGCAAACCGTTCGGGTTTCTGGACTATGTCCATCTTCAGATGAACGCGCGGTGTGTGCTGAGCGACAGCGGCACGATCAGCGAGGAGTCGGCCATTCTTGGTTTTCCGGCGGTAACCGTGCGCAACGCCATGGAGCGGCCCGAGGCGCTGGACGCCGGAACCATCATCCTGACGGGGCTGGATGCCGAGGTGATTGTGGCGGCGGTGAAACTCGAACTGGGGGAATTCGAGCGGCGCGGCAAGCCGCGCATCCCCCCCGAATACCAAATCGAAAACTGTTCGGAACGCGTGGTGAAACTGATTCTCGGAACCTGCCGTCTCAGCCATCACTGGGACAATCTGGTCCGCAGCCCGCTGACGTTCGGCGAAGGCAGCACTCCCGCCGCTTAACAGGCGGCGCCGGAGAAGCGTCATCGAGGCGGCGAGCCGGTGCGTCCGGCTATGGCGTCGCCGACGCCTTTCCACAGCGCAGCGGTCTCGTGCCAGTGGCCCCGCAGAATCTCGCGCAGCGACATATAGGCCAGCCACCGCGCGCCGATCCAAAGCCATGCCGTCGGGCAGTGATACCAGCGTGCGTGCCGCCAGTGCACCTTCAACATGTTGCGCGTGTTGATGCGGTAGCGCCATGCGCTGGTGGTGGCGCGCACTTCGAGGTGCCAGATCTGGGCGCGCGGGGCCGTGACAATCTTGTAGCCCGCCTTTTTGGCCTTCAGCGACCAGTCCATACCCTCGCAATAGGCAAACAGGCCGTCGTCCAGAAGCCCGATGCGCCGCAGCATTTCGACTCGCGCCAGGCAGACATCGTCGGTAAAATCCACCTCGCGGGATTCGAGATGGGCCTCGCGCGGGACCGTCCGCCCCCGCCCGATCCCGTCGTAAAAGCCGGTCCATAAAGAGTAATAGCCGCCTTCCGCGCAGATTTCCTCCGACGGCGGATATCCGGTATAGATGCGCGGCGTTACGAATCCATAGGAAGGGTCCTGTTCGGCAACGGCCACCAGCTCGTCGGCGAAACGCGGGTCTACCATCATGTCGCTGTTCAACGGCAGGAGATAGTCCGCTCCCTGGGCCAGACCATATTCCAGTCCCGCGTTGCATCCGCCCGTATGTCCAAGATTGTTTGGAAGAGCGATCACAGGAATGCCGGGCCAGCGGCGGGAGACCGCTTCCACGCAGCCATCGGTCGAGCCGTTGTCCACCACCACGATGCGGAAATTGGGATAGGTCATGCGCTGCAGGGACTCGATCAACTGCAACGTCATATCGCGTGTATTGTAGTTGAGAACGCTAACATAGACCAACGGCGCTGCCATTGTGCGCGGCCCCTTTGCCAGAAAATGCCGGGCGGGTTCTCGCGGCGGGTTCCGATCCGCCCTCGCAAACACACTGCATATTGCGCGTTGGGTCGTGTCCTGTCAAGGGGCCTGATTGGGGACGGTGAAACCAAAGAGAAAGGCCGGACAGGATTGATATGATTTGCGACAACGAGTATTTTTATCGAAGAGGGTTTCTTTGTCCGGATACGTTTCGCAATTGACAACCTGTCCGGCAATGCTATCCATCGCTTCCTCTGTATGGGGCCTGCGGGTCTCGCATCGAGGAGCAGCTTTGGCGGCCCGCCCGAGCGGGAACGCCGTACACTTTGGACGGGAGCGGATGGGAATGGCAAAGACGTACAACATCGCAGTGATCGGGGGCGACGGAACGGGACCGGAGGTTACGCGCGAGGCGGTCAAGGTTCTGCGGGCCGCTGCAGCGAAATTTGGCTTCAAGCTGGCGCTGACCGAGTATGATTTCGGCGGGGACCGCTATTTGCGCACGGGCGAGGTGTTGCCGGATTCAGCGATTGACGAGTTGCGCAAATACGACGCGATTCTTTTGGGCGCCATCGGCCATCCCGACGTCAAACCGGGCATTCTCGAAAAAGGCATCCTGCTTCGGCTGCGCTTCGAGCTGGATCAATATATTAACCTGCGTCCGGTCAAACTCTATCCCGGCGTGGACTGTCCGCTGAAGGACAAGAAACCGGAGGACATTGACTTTGTGGTCGTGCGCGAAAACACCGAGGGGCTTTACACCGGCAGCGGCGGCTTTCTGAAAAAGGGCACGCCGGATGAAGTTGCGCTGCAATGTTCGATCAACACGCGGCGGGGCGTCGAACGCTGTCTGCGTTACGCCTTCGACCTCTCACGCAAGCGCAACAAAAAGAAGACCCTTACCCTCTGCGGCAAGACCAACGTCCTCACTTACGCGTTCGATCTCTGGGAGCGTGCTTTCCACGAAATCGGCCAGGCCGACTATCCCGACATCAAGCGCGACTACGCCCACGTGGATGCCACGTGCATGTGGATGGTCAAAAATCCTGAATGGTTCGATGTTATTGTCACCGACAACATGTTCGGCGACATCATCACCGACCTGGGGGCGATGATTCAGGGCGGCATGGGCATAGCCGCCGGGGGCAATCTCAATCCGGAGGGCGTTTCGATGTTCGAGCCGATCGGCGGCTCGGCGCCGAAATACACGGGCAAGAATGTGATCAACCCGCTGGCGGCGATTTGCGCCGGGGGCATGATGCTCGACGTGCTTGGCGAGACGGCGGCAGCGCAGGCTATCGAGAAAGCGGTCATGCACGTGACAGCTTTCAAGGTCAAATCGTTGGCCGCCGGCAAAATGGGCTACACCACCACGGAGGTGGGCGATCTGGTGGCCGCCCGTGTGGCCTAGCGGCCGTTCAAGTCGAAAAGGGTAAAACAGCGCTGTCTGGTTCAAACCCGCACGAGTCAGTAGAGGGTTTTTGTGCCCGTCAAATCCGACTTGAAATGTTGCTGCCGGGCAATTATTCGAAAGGCAGATTCCCGGCGCTGCGGGCGGGTCAGCTTTCGGCCGATCCGGCGCGATACGCGCAGCAGCACTCCAGATACGGAGATGGGGGATTCATCCTACGCCACAGGGGGTATTCGCCATGAAAAGAGATCTCAGTCGTCGGGATTTTGTTCATTGCGTGGTCGGCGGGGCGGCTGTGTCGGCAGCCGCTTCCGGTCGCGCCGCCCAAACCGGTGCCTCGCAGAAAATGAACGTCCTGTTCGTTACGGTGGACGACCTCAACAACGCGCTGCACTGCTTCGGACATCCAACGGTTCAGACGCCCCATACCGACCGTCTGATGGCGCGCGGCGTTGGCTTTGACCATTGCTATTGCCAGTTTCCGCTGTGCAGCCCCAGTCGCACGTCGCTGATGACGGGTCTGCGGCCCGATGTGACCAAAGTCTATGATCTGCAGAAGCATTTTCGCACCACGGTTCCCGACGTAGTCACGCTGCCGCAAATGTTCCAGAAGCACGGCTACTTTGTCGCCCGCGTCGGTAAACTCTACCATTATGGCGTTCCGGGCCAGATCGGCACCGACGGTCTCGACGATCCGCCGTCGTGGCACAAAGTGGTCAATCCGCGCGGCCGCGACAAGGACGAAGAAGACAAGGTGATCAATCTCCACAAGAACAAGACAGGGCTCGGTTCGGCTTTGGCGTGGTATGAGTCGGAAGGCGCCGATGAGGAATACACCGACGGCAAGGTCGCGACCGAGGTGATCCGGCTGCTGGAAGAGAACAAGGACAAACCGTTTTTCATCGGCTGCGGGTTCTACCGCCCGCACGTCCCGTGGATAGTCCCGAAAAAATACTTCGACCTATATCCGGTCGAAAAAATGCAGCTGCCCTCCAATCCGCCGAATGACCGCGACGATGTGCCGCCGGCCGCATTTACCGTCAATCCGCCCAACTACGGCTTCAGCGAGGAAGACTGCCGTCGCGCTCTCCGCGCCTACTTTGCCTCGATTACACACATGGACGCGCAGCTCGGCCGCGTCCTCGATGCCCTGGATCGCCTCGGCCTCGCCGACAAGACGATCGTGGTCTTTTGGGGGGACAACGGCTACTGCCTCGGCGAGCACGGCCAATGGCAGAAACAATCGCTGTTCGAAGAATCGGCGCGCGTGCCGCTGATCATCGCATGGCCCGGAGCCAGGACCAAAGGGCAAATCTGTCCGCGCGTGGTCGAGACGCTCGATCTCTACCCGACCCTGGCGGACCTATGCGGCCTGGAAGCGCCCAAGCATGTGCAGGGCGTCAGTCTGCGGCCGCTGCTCGAAGACCCGAAACGCCCATGGGATCGGCCGGCGTACACCCAGACACAGCGCGGCGGAAAGAAGCAGGGCGCGTTCATGGGCTACACTGTCCGCACCGAGCGCTGGCGCTATACCGAATGGGATGGCGGTAAGCAGGGGGCAGAGCTATATGACGAGCAGAAGGACCCGCGGGAGTTTACGAATCTGGCCAAAGATCCGAAATACGCCGACGTAGTCGCTGAGATGAAAAAGATTCTCCACGCCGTGGCGAAACCGTAGATTCGGACAAGGCCATCTGCCGATGGCGCGGATTCCACAGGTTTGTTTGGCGCAACAAGCAAGGGCCGATAATCTGCCATATGGCCAAATCATCTGCGAAATCTGTGAATAGCGAAAACCGGTTTTCGAAAGGATGGAGCCATGACAACAAGACCCCGTTTCACTCTACACCGAGGCTTTTGGTGCATCCTTGGCACATTCCTTCTGATCGGACCGTTTTCGGTTTCTGCCGGTCCCGCAGCGGGCGCCAAAGCCGGCCCGGAGCAACTTCAGCAATTGCTCAAGCGTTTTCCGCAGGCCGACCTCGACGGCGACGGCGTCCTGACGTTGGAAGAAGCGAAACAGGCGCGGGCAAAACTCGCCCAGAAGGCCGCGGCGAAAAAGAAAACCGCGGCCCCCGCAGCCGCTCCTTCATCCGACACCGCCATCACTCCCACGTTCGCCAACGTGGCCTACGGCCCGCACGAGCGCAACGTGCTCGACTTCTATCAGGCGAAATCCGAGAAGCCGACGCCGCTGGTCATTTTCATCCACGGCGGCGGATTTGTCGGCGGCGACAAGAGCAAAGCCGATCCGGCCATCATCCGGCAGTGCCTTGACGCCGGCGTCTCGTTTATGGCGATCAATTATCGTTTCCGCCAGCACGCGCCGATTCAGGACATTCTGCGCGACGCCGCCCGTGCGGTCCAGTTCATCCGGTTCCACGCCGCCAAATACAACATTGATCCGAAGCGAATTGCCTCCTACGGCGGTTCGGCCGGGGCGGGTACATCGCTGTGGCTGGCCGTGCATGACGACCTCGCCGACCCCAGCGCCGCCGACCCCGTCCTGCGTCAATCTTCGCGCCTGACCTGCTGCGGCTGCCTCAACGGCCAGGCGACCTACGACCTGACCAGGTGGGAGGTAGTGGTTGGCCCGTTCAAGCCGGAATGGCGCCGAACGCCGAACGAGGTGTGCGAATTTTATGGCTTCAAGAGCGAAGAGGCCTTGAAGACCGAGGCCGGGCGCAAAATTCTGGCCGATTGCGACATGCTCGGACTGATTACGCCCGACGACCCGCCCGTATTTATGTCGTGCAGCATCCCCAACGTCGAGCCGACCGACCGCGGGCAATATGTGCATCATCCGAAGCACCTTCTGGCGGTGCAAAAGCAGTGCGAAGCGGCGGGCGTGCAGTTTGTTGGCATTCTAGCCGGCGAGGAAACCAGGTCCGGGGCGGCGCGCAAGGACAATCTGGTAGATTTCCTCTTTCGGCATCTGGGCGTTCAGCGGCCGGCGGCGAAGGCTGCGAACTGACAGAATTTGCAAGGTTCGCAAGATTTGGCCGGATCGCCCGTGAATCTTATCCATCCTGTCCGGATCGAATTCTTTCAGAGGAGAAAGGAACATGTCTCCCATGAAACGTCGCGAGTTTTTGCGATGGAGCGCAGCGGGGGCAGCTGCGCTGTCCATGTCTGTCCATGAGCGATCCATTTTCGGTGCGGCGGCCCAAAAGCCGAACATTGTCTATATCCTCGCCGACGATCTCGGCTACGGCGATGTGGGTTGTCTCAATCCGCAAAGCAAGATTCCCACGCCCAACATTGACCGGCTGGCCTCGCAAGGCATTCTCTTCACCGATGCCCATGCTCCGACGTCCGTCTGCACGCCGACGCGCTACAGTCTTCTGACGGGGCGCTACAGCTGGCGCTCGCCGCTCAAGACGGGCGTGCTCGGCCCCTGGGGCGCGCCGATCATTGCCGCCGACCGCCTGACCGTCGCCGCGCTTCTCAAACAGCACGGTTACGCCACGGCCTGCATCGGGAAATGGCATTTGGGGTGGACGTGGCCGACGCGTGACGGTCTGCCGCCCGCGACCGGTCTCGACCGCCTCAGCAACGTGGATTTTTCGCAGCCGATCGCCGACGGGCCAACCACCCGCGGCTTCGACTACTACTTCGGC
>JADFCW010000188.1 GCA_017161705.1 Candidatus Sumerlaeota bacterium
CTGGGGCAGGACACTGCACCCTCTAACCCCCTCCCCCTCAGGCTGTGTCATAATTATTTTCTCAGGGCATGTTTTTGGAAAAGAGGGAAGGGGGCAGGTATGATATTCAGTTACTACTCGAATTTCTCAGCACATGGTCTCGCCTACTCGTTCCTATGGGGGCCTCCATCCCCTCCTTCGGTTGCCAAAAGCGAACCGATTGAAACCCCGATACGCCTTCCCCTTCGCCCCCCTATCCCCGCCAGCCTCGCCTTCTTGCGCCAGACCTTCCACGAGTTTGCCCACTACTCCCTCCGCCGATGCGCCTGGGCGCGGGCGTTTTACCAGCTGCAACTTGACCGAGGCAAGGCCCATCACGCCGCCGTCCGCGCATTGCCCTCAAATGGATCCGCGTCCTTCATCGCTGCTGGCGAGATCGCGTCGCATACAACGAGGCCGTCTATCTTCAATCCTGGCGCGGAGGGGTTCTTCGCTTCTCCTTCGCCTTCAAACAACCTGTGAGAAATCTTGTGCATTGCATAACCGGTTCCCAAAAATCCAAAAAAACTTGACATCACTGCTCAGATGTCTCTTAAAGAAATTGAGAGGTCAGGCTGCAACGCCTCGCCCCCTACCCCTCTCTCGCGCGCCGCGGGGGGCGAAGAGGGGAGCACATTTGGGAATAATTCGGGCTAACATGTTGCGCCTCACTGCGCGCAGAATCAAGTGATGGCATTTTTCGGCGGCGCAAGCCCCTTGAAGGATTCCACCGCCTTGTTGATGTGCCACTGGCCGTTGGACAGGCAGAAGGTGAAGTGCCCCGGAAAGAGCGCATCCACGTTCAGCCCCGCCAGCTTGCCGATATTCTTTCGGTAGTCCTCGAGCGAAGAGCCGGGGCAGTTCAACAGACCGATTTCGCCTTTGTGAAAAACAACATCCCCGGAAAAAAGATACGTTCCCCCTCTTCCCTCCACGAGATAGCAGATCGAACCGAGACTATGGCCTGGGACATGGATCGCCGCCACTCGGAGACCGCCGACAGGGATCGCCTGCGCGTCCTTCAACGGCATCTCGATCTCGAAGGCCTCGATGCGATACGAGGTCGGATAATAGCCCTGCCTGCGGGCGATCGTAAGGCCGATGCTCTCCTCATCGGCCCGGCGGAGGAAGTCGGCCTCCCTCTCTGAGATGGCCGCGCTTGCGCCTGTCTTCTGCTTGAGCAAGGGCGCGCCGCCGCAGTGGTCGGCATGACAGTGGGTCAGCAGTATATGGCTGATGCGTTTCGGATCGAAACCTGCCTCAACGATATTCGCCAGTATCCGTCCTCCCCCCATGCCCGCGCCCGCGTCAACAAGCGCAAGCTCCCCGCCGCCATCAAGCAGATAGACATGGCAGTCGAACTCGTCGGTCAACCAGACGCCGTTCCTTCCGCTTCCGACGAGATGCACATCATCGGTCAGTTGCATTTGTCCAGTCTCCTGTGGCGAGGATTGTTCTTGAGGTCGTCGAGGGTGAAGATATGATCTTTCATTTCGCTCTCGGCAATTCCAAGCTCCCGAAAGAACGCCCTCTGATGGCTGAATTCCCCCAGCTCCTTGATGTTGTGCGTGTCGCTGGACATTGCGACCTTTATTCCCATGTCCAGGCACATCCGCAGAAAGTCAATGTCCGGGTCGCGCTGGGAGTGGGAATTGATCTCGATCGAAACGCCCCTCTCCGCCGCCCTCCTGACGATAGGCTCGTAAAGATATTTCGGTATAGGCCGCTCGCTCCGTCGAAAGACTCTGGTCGGATGGGCCAGGATGTCAATGTCATGCGCCAGAAGCGCCATTGTGTTTTCGAGAAACAGCCTCTCAAATTCTTCTTGAGGCGCATCCTTGTATCCCGGCAGCCAGTGCACTGCGCCGATGACCACATCGAACTTCCGCGCAAGCGCCTCGTCCAGGATCAATTCGCCTGTAACCGCCGCTTCGACCTCGATGCCGCTGAGAATTCCATCCCCCCTGAAGGCTCCCAGGTCTTTGAGATACTCCTCCACCCTTGCATTGCCTCGCTCGCGCGCCTTCTCAAAGACAGAATAGTCCCCGATGAATGGATACCGCCAGGCCTCTTTTTCGGGAAAGTAAAAATGCGCGGAATGGTCGGTTATCGCAAAGCCGATCAATCCTTTTCGCTCCGCCTCGCGGCGCAGATGCTCAATGGACAGGGGCGTCTCGGAGCAATAGGACCTCTCGGTATGCACATGCCAATCGAAGTCAAAGGGGGATATGCTCATTTTAGAAAAAAATTAAACTATGGCAGGAACTCCGGCCTGGCAAGGATGTCTCTCTTCTCCCGTTCACTTCGAGATCATCCGCACATTGTCGAACACCATTACCCCCTCTGCGGAGGGATAGATCATGAAGATAATTTGGCCGACGGCGTTCAGGCTTCCTATCTGGAAGGTGTAGTTCTGCCAGTTGTCTTTATCGCACTTGTAGAACGCCCCGCTTAGCGAAAAGGTAACGTTCTTGTTCAGTCCGGGTTTGATCTGCTGGCCCTGGCTCTCGTAGAAGCGATCCGACTGCACCGCCAGGCACAGGGTAACCGGGCGGCTGGCCTTGTTTTCAACGTCAACCACCAACATCCCCCGGCTGGAGATGTCCATCCCCAGAGGCCGCCCGACGGCAACCTTTCCAGTGTTCCCACGTTTATATTTCACAAAGAGCACCTTGTCGGCGTTGGCCTCCTGGATGGAAACCTCCGCATCGTCCGCCCAGAGCTGCCTGCCCCACTGCATAGGCCCGCTCATATCGTCTATCATCCATTCCATCTCTTTGGGATCAAACGTCCGCGGCGTTCGCGCCGGCCAGAGCCTTCTTATCGCCACGTCCTCCTTTGCTTCTTCGGCCTTTTTCTTCTCCTCCGGCGTAACCCACTTTCCCTTATGCTTCACCATGCCTCGCGCCCCGTAGATGATCTCATCGCTCTGCAAGAGCTTCCGAATCGCCAGCAAGAGCTTCTCGGCTTCCGCCTTGCACGACTCCGTCGCCTTCTGCAGTTCTCCCTTTGCCGCCCCGCTCTCTTGCTCCTCGATCGTCTCGATTAGATCATCGGCGGCCGATTTTGCCTTCGTCAGCGTCCGCTTTGCCTCAACATACTCTTCCTTCTGAATCTGCTGCTGGGCGCTCGCTATGAGTTTCTCTATCGCCGCCATCTCCTCTCGGCGCGCAGCGATGAACTTGGACGCCTCCGCCAGTTGCTCAAGGGTCTTTGCCACTGTGGACAGGCGCTTTCCGATATCCTGTTTTGCGGTTTCCGCATCCTCGAGGAGCGAATCCCGCTGCTCCTTCGAAAACTTTGTGGTAACCTTGCCAAGCTCCAGATCAATGTCCCCTATCACTCGGGCAACCTTCTCTTTTGCCTCTTCTAAAAGGGCTTTTGCCCTGGAATAGTTTTCCCCCGTCGCCGCTCCGCTCGTTTTGGCGACCGCGCCGCGGATAAGATCCAACTCGGCCCGCAGGTCTTTCACCACCTTTTGGGTTCGGGTATCTTCCTCGCTCGCCCTATTCTTCTGCCAGAGGATATAAATCGTAATGGCAATAGCCAGAACGCCCACTACGGTCACAACGCGATTAACAATGGACAAGCGCCGCTCTGGGATGGGCATGGGAGCATGGGCAGGCGGCCTGGCCACAGGCTCGGGCCTCCTCTCGACAGGCGCTTTGTCGGCGGCGATTCTCGTTGGGGCGGGACTCGGCGAAGCGGGCGCCGGCCCCGCCGTTGACTTTCCCCTGATCTCCGCCAGCAGATCCTCTGCCGAAATGGCCTCGTCGCTGGCCGCCGTCGTTGCCTGCGCTTTCGCCGCTGTATCCGAGGCTTTCAACGTTACCAGGGCCTTGCATTTTGGACACTTAACCTGCTTGCCCGCCAGGTGCTCCGGCCCTTTAAGCAGCGTTCCGCAAGATTCGCACTGTATCTGAATCATGGCTAAGATCCTATTCCGCATCGCAAGAGCAATCCCGCCGCCCCCTCATCTCCGCACAACGAGCTGAATCTATTATACCAAATGACTCGAATGGTGTCACAAAAAAAGTGTTTCTTTTTGCCAGGTTGCCAGAGTGCGCCCGACAAAAAGTTCTGCACAACCTGTGAGCCGCCATGAGGCTTTGCGACGGCCTGCCTGTTCCCCGCGTTTCGCGGGGTAACTGAACGCGCCAGGGTTCAGACAGGAGTAGCTAAACCGACCAGCCCACCGGCCCGCCGGCCTGCTCACCAGATCAAAGATCGGAAGCCTGGCGGCTTCCGCTACAGTAGCTGAACCCGCCAGGGTTCAGAAGATTTTCGATTTCGGATTTTGAATTGTCGGAATCCGCCGGCCGGCGGGTAGGCGCATCCTTTACGGGCGCGCTCTTCCCGCAGGCGTAATCCCGCGAAACGCGGGACTGCAGCTACGGGTTTTCGGTCCGTAGCTGAACGCGCCAGGGTTAAGAAAAGGCCGCTTTTCGGCATGCGCGGAAGACACAAATAAGGATCAGGCAGAGCCTGATCCGCCGTACGGCGGATTCGTTCCAAGGCATCCCGCGCCACGCGAAATCGGAGCGAGAAAGAGAAAATGTTCCACGTGGAACACTTTCCCTGTACGAGGCGTTTTTCGGGCTTAAATCGGCGTTTCTCAGTTTCCGCTTGTACCCCCTCCGAGTGACGGACGCGCCCTGTCGTCCGTGGCCGTTGCCCGCGCCGTGATTTCACGCCTGCTTATAGGCATCATACTATGCTTTTCTGGTTACGAACCATCCCCTCCCCGCCTATGGCCTTTCCTCTGCCACTTCCGGGGAGATCGAGATTCACACTTTGTGTTTTTCCTGTCGTAACCATCGCACAGCACACGAGTTACGACATATCCCGGAAGGCTGCCTGTGAAATGGGATTAACCCGCGCGCCGCGCCAGCAACGATAGAGACATGGCAAAAAAACTGGAAAAACGACTTGACAGGGCGCTTTTTATCGTCTATACTAATACTGACCAGTCAGTTCTATAAATACTGGCCGGTCATAATGCCCCGGTCATGGAAAATTCATCCCATCTCCTGCGAAAGCATGAAAGCCTGGCCGGTTTTCCATGCAACTGATCGCTTATGGCCGGCTGTCTCTGGCAAAGGAGGTATTTGTTATGCCCAGGAAAGACAAACGTCGTCAGATCATGCAGGCCGCCGAGAAGCTCTTTGCCACTCGCCGATTCCACGAGATCACCTTAGACGAGGTGGCCCGGATCGCGCAGGTCGGCAAGGGAACGATCTATCTTTACTTTAAGGACAAAGACGACCTCTTCTTTCAGACCGCCCTCGCCGGGTACGATGACCTCTGCGACGTTCTCGAACAAAGGGTACCATGCGACGCTCCATTTGAAGAGCAACTGCTCATCGCCTGCAGGGAGATATCCAAATTTTTCCAGCGTCGTCAGCAGGTCTATCGGATGATTCAGGTCGAGGACGCCCGCATACCCTGGTGCAAGGGAAACATCAGGGAGGCATGGAAGGAAAAGCGCCAGCGCGTGGTCGCTGCGCTCAGCGCTATCATGCGCAGGGGCGTGGACGAAGGAAAAGTCCGCATGGACATTCCCGCGGAGGCGATGGCCAACGTCTTGATGGGCATGCTGCGGATGCAGGCGATCTACCTCGTGGATCATCCGGGATCAGAACGGCACATTGATTTTCTTGTTGATCTGTTCTACCGGGGCGCAGGATGGGTTGGGGGGAGCAGCCCGCCGCTGGAAGCCGCCTCTGTGGAGGAACGCAATCAACCGCAGCGACTGCGAGGCTTTTGAATATGCCGCAATTTGTTCTCATTCTATCAACTATGTTCCAGTGCATCGCCACCATGCTGTCTTGCGCAATGGGGCAGGGCTGCTACTATCCGCCTCTGGATAGCAACGACTGGGAAAAGGTCTCACCGAAGCGGGACACCGCCTCATCATCTGACGATCAGATATGGGCGCGCTTCATGAAGGCCATGTAGGCAGGAAGAAATAAGAGTGAACCTGAAATCAGTCTTGCAATTGCTCGCCATCCTGTTGCCGAACGCGACGGCAGTTCTGGCGCAGCAGCCGGAGCGCGGCGGCGCGGCCGTGCCCCAGTGGGTTACGCCCGCTGTCCGCGCACCACGTGTCCAGTATTGCACCTTCGACAGCGCGGCGGCAAAGACGAAGGTCAGCTACCACATCTACACGCCCGAACTCTATGATGCGGAGAAGGAGCGGCGCTTTCCTGCGTTGTATTGGCTGCACGGCGGCGGAGATCGGGGATGGACCGGCATTCCAAGCCTTGCTTCATACTTCGACGCCGCAATCCGCGCCGGCGATATCCCGCCCTTCCTTGTGGTCTTCGTCAACGGGCTGGTCAGGGGCATGTACTGCGATTGGAAAGACGGAAGCGTGCCCCTGGAGACCGTGATCGTGAAAGAGTTGATTCCCCATGTTGACGCGACCTTCCGCACAATCCCTTCGCGCGAGGGCCGTATGATCGAGGGCTTCAGCATGGGCGGCTATGGCGCCGCCCGCCTGGGCTTCAAGTATCCCGACCTGTTCGCCACAGTATCTATCCTCTCCGGCGGTCCCCTGCAGCGGGAGTTCACCGAAGCGCCGCGCGTCGGCCCGCGCGGGCGTGAGCAGATATTTCAGCAGGTCTTTGGCGGCGACATGGAGTACTTCAAGGCGCAAAACCCCTGGGCGCTGGCGGAACAAAACGCCGCCCCCCTGTCCACCCGCAGCCGCATCCGCCTGGTCATCGGCGACCGCGATGAAATGCTTGCCATTGTTCGCGAATTCGATGCGCATCTCACGCGGCTGAACATCCCGCACACCTTCACCGTCCTGCCCGGCATCGGCCATAACCCGGAGGCCGTGCTCGATGCGCTGGGCGAGTCCAACTGGGAGTTCTATCGCGCCGCCTTCGGCAGCAAGCCCAAAGGCGCGTCGCCTGCTGATTCGAAGACCGCAATGAGGACGGCTGCTCCCGACGCGGCGAACATGGAGGCCGCGCAGCGTTACAGCGAGGCCAACGGCGGACAGGCGATGGTCGTCATGTGCGATGGCAAAATCATCTTCCAGGGCTACGCCAACGGCGGGGCGGCCGACCGCATTCAAATGCTGGCCAGCGGAAGCAAAAGCTTCATCGGCGTGGCGGCAGTGGCGGCGGTTGAAGACAGGATTCTTCGGCTCGATGACGCGGCTTGTGAAGCCCTTACGGAATGGAAAGACGACCCGAAGAAATCCAGGATCACCTACCGCCAGCTCCTAACCCTGACAAGCGGCTTGACGCCCGGCGAACGAGGCGCGGCGGTGACCGCGCCCGCGTGGAGGGAGATCGTGAGTAAACCGATGTCGGGCGAGCCGGGCGGCCAATTCGAGTACGGGGCTTACCATCTCAACGCCTTCGCCGCCGCACTGGAACGAAAGCTCGGTGGAGAAACATTTGAGGCCTATTTGAAGCGTCGTATCCTTGACCCCCTTGAAATCAAACTCGAGTGGCGCTTCCGCTGCCGCGATGGCCATCCCCAGGTGGGCGGGGGCGCCTTCATGACCGCGCGCGACTGGGCGCGCTTCGGCGAGTTCATGCGATTGGGCGGCTCATGGGACGGCAAACAACTGATTCGGAAAGAACTGCTGGCCGAATGTCTGCAAGGCACGAGGCAGAACCCGGCCTACGGCCTCACCTGGTGGTTAAGAAAGCCGGTGCCCGATTCCATCATTAGCCGGGTGCCTATCCTGCAACGCCACATGGGCGACATCGTGAAATCGGACTGGCTGCCCGAGGACCTGTTTATGGCCGCCGGCGCGGGCAAGCAACGGCTTTACGTCATCCCATCCTTGAAGATGGTCATTGTCCGGCAAGGGGATCTGCGCGCCAGCCGCACTTTCAGCGACGCGCAATTCCTGGACCGCTTGCTGCGCGGGAAGCAGGAGGAGAAAAAATGAAAAATGCCGCGGCTGTAATGATTCTGGCGATCGTGTTGTCCTCTACCGGCGGCATACTCGCAGGGCAAAGTTACACAGTCGTAGATACCGGTCAGACGAAGTGCTACGACAATACGAAAGAAATCCCCTGCCCGCAGCCGGGCCAGCCGTTCTATGGTCAAGACGCGCAATACCAGGGCAATCAACCTGCCTATCGAGATAACCATGACGGCACGGTGAGCGACCTGAACACGGGTCTGATGTGGCAGAAGACGCCCGACCTCGATCATCTGCCGACATACCGCCAAGCAGTAGAGGGCGTGAAAGAGGACCATGCTCGATGTCCGAATGGCCTCGTAGATGGTTTCCCTTAACATCTTCAGATTCAATTTTCGATAAATGGCTGCAAGAACCAAAGCCCCTGCTCCTCCACAGGCG
>JADFCW010000189.1 GCA_017161705.1 Candidatus Sumerlaeota bacterium
CTACATCAACACCCGGTACTTCGACTTCCGCTTTGGCGACGAACGCAAGGGCGAGCGGCTGATTGATGCGCAGTACTGGTCGAGCACCGAGTATGTCGGGCTGACCATGCGCGGCAATGCGACGGTCTTCGGCGTCAATTTTGCTGATGGCCGAATCAAGGGCTATCCGCGCGACTTCGGACGGCGCGGCCCGGCGGTGCACTTTGTCCGCTATGTGCGCGGCAATCCCGACTATGGCAAGAACAAGTTTGTGGACAATGGGGATGGCACAATCGCCGATCAGGCCACGGGACTGATGTGGGCCAAAAGCGACAGCGGCAAGCCGCTGAACTGGGAGCAGGCGCTGGCGTATGCCGCAAACCTCAAGCTGGCGGGATATACAGACTGGCGGCTGCCAAACGCCAAAGAGCTGCACAGCATCGTGGATTACACCCGCGCCCCCGACGCGCAGAATCCCCCTCGACGCGGGCCGGCGATTGATCCCGTCTTCCAGACGACCGACGCCGAATCCTGGTTCTGGACGAGCACGACGCATCTGGAAGGGGACAGACTTCCAGGCGGCGCGGCGGTGTATATCGCGTTTGGCCGGGCAATGGGGTTCATGCCAGGGCCCGATGGGCAGAAGCGGGCAATGAACGTGCACGGCGCCGGCGCCCAGCGCAGCGACCCCAAGGCCGGCAACCCCGCCGATTTCCCGGAAGGCCGCGGCCCGCAGGGCGACGAGGTCCGCATCTACAACTACGTCCGATGCGTGCGCAGCGGGGTAAAATGAGGCCATAAAGGAAAAGCAACAATGAAACAGTTCCGCATCCCCCGCGCATCATGTACCCTTCTGATGATTGCCGTCTCGCTGTTTGCCGTTTGTGTCGCAGCGCAGGATCGAGAAGGCAGCAGAACCACTCTGGAACAGCGCTTCGAGCAGCTCGACCGCAACGGTGATGGGAAGCTGACCCGCAACGAGATTCCGCGCCTGTTCGACCAGCTCGACAAGAATAACGACGGCATCGTCACGCTGGAGGAGGCGCAGGCGGCATTTGGCGGCGGACAACGTCCGCCGCGCGAGGGCACTTCAGGGCCGCAGTCCGCAGCGGACGCGAGCGATTTCCCGTTAACATTCAAGAAGGACTACTTTCCTGGCATGAAGGACCGCAACGGCCAGTGGAGCGGCGGGACGGAGACGATGGAGCTTCGCGCCCACGACGGCAAGCTGTTCGCCAGCCTCGGCTATTGGATGGATGTGCCCTACCTCCAACCCAAAGGCGACGAGACATGGACCGGCGCACAGGTGCTTGTGAAGGAATCCGCCGACGGCCCGTGGCGCGTGGACGTCAGCTTTGGCGAGAACTACCTGCGCACCGAGGCGTTGACAGTCGTGGAGTTCACGACGGACGCGAGGGGCAAGAAGTTGCCCGCGCCGGTGAAGATGCTCGTGGCCGGGCCAAGCGACATCAGCACCACCGGCGAGAAATGGGCCACTGCGTGGACTCGCGATGATGCGACCGGCAAGTGGACCAAGACCAGCATCGCGCGTGAGCGGCGTTCCGCCGGGGCGCGCTCGTTTGCCTCGCACCGCGACAAAGTCACCGGCATTCATCACATTTTTGCCGGCGTCTCACGAGGGGCAATCTATCGCGGCGTTTATAATCCTGCCGCGCCGGGACGGCTGCGCTGGGACTCTGAGCCGGAACTGAGCGGCACGGGCCGGCCGATGTGCATGGCCGAGGCCGACGGCGTGCTCTATGCTGCGTGCGGCATCAAGGACGACTCGCCGCAGTCGGGTGGACTCTTCCGCCGCCTGGACGGGCCGCAGCCGAAGTGGGAGGTGGTCTATCGCTGGCCTTATAAGATTACCGAACGCGGCGACGAGATGCGAATCATGCGCGGCCTGACCGCCGTGCCCGACCCGCAGGGCGGCGGCCACGAGGTGTTGCTGGCCGCGCGCAATTACGGCAATGTCATCGAACGGATTGATCCAGCGAAGAACTTTTCCGTTGCCGTTGAACTCAACATCCGCGAGTTTTTCGCCAGGCTGTGGGGGCTGGCCGAATACCGCGGGCCGACTCTGACAGCCTACAATCGTTTTGTGCCGGCCCAGCATCCGGTTACGGGCGAGCCGATCCATCTCGTTGGCGTCGCCGTGATTCATCCGCAGCGGGCCGCGCCGCACAACGGCTCGTGGTTTCTTGTGAGACGCGCCGATGGACGCTACGAGGCCGGGGAGATTTACGACCCCGCCCACCCGCTGCCCGCTGGAAAAGGTCTGGACGGCACACGCGCCATCGAGGTCTCGCCATTCCCGGAAGACAGGGGCCGCGTCTTCTACTTCGGCGGCTACGACTGCGCCAACCGCGACAGCCACAACACGGCGTGGATCTACAAAGGCACGTTGAAGGTGAAACCATGAAAACAACCATCATCTGTCTGTCAGTCATTCTTGCGGGACTCTCCCTCTCAGCGCAGGCGCAGGAAGAGGTCTCCGAGGATAGGCTTCCCCCGCTGCTGAGAGCCGCCGATGAGCGCGGCAACAAGGACGGCAAAATCCAGCGCAGCGAATTGCCGGAGCGATTGCAGCGCTTCTTTGAGATGTACGACTTGAACGGTGACGGTGTTATCACGCCGCAGGAGGTTGAGGATGGCAGGGCAAAGGTGTTTGTGGAGCAGCCGAAGTTGGAGGATGTCATCGGCGACCTGCCGCCGGAAACGCTCGATTTGCTCGGCGGAAAGCTCTACGAAGTCGGCTGGTCGGAAGGCAAACTGTTCGATGCCGCGAGGAAGCGTGAGATCGGCTTTCTTATTCGCTATCCGAAGGCTCGCGAAGGGCTGACTCCGATCGTGCTGCTTTCCCATGGCGGCTACGGGAACTCGTTTGGTCAATACGGACTCCGAGATTTGGCCACAACCTACGCCCGACTGGGATTTCTCGCGGTCAGCATCGGCCATCGCCCGTCCGCCAACGAAATCCAGCACCGTTACGACCGTCCTCTGGACGTGAGCTTCGTGATTGACGCTCTGGTGCGGGTGCGCGCCGCCTCTTTACGGATACCGGGCGGTGGAGGCGAAGATGCCTTGCCGATGCCGGGGGATTTCAAAGGCATCCCGGACGTGGATCACATTGGGCATATCGGCCATTCTTTCGGCGCGTTCACCGCGCACGCGGTTGGCGGGGCGAATTTCAGCCCGACGATGGGCATCCGTAATTTCCGCGATCCGCGCGTGGACGCCATCGTGCCGATCTCGCCACAGGGTTTCCACCGTTTCGGCAGTTACGACGAGGGGACAGAGAACAACAGTTGGAGCGACATCCGCATCCCCGTTTACCTCATCTGCGGCGAACTTGAAGGCCCCGAGTGGCGCCGCCAGCCCTTTGACCGTTATCCGGCCATTGGCGACAAGTTCTTCACCATCGGCAAGGGTTACGGCCACAACATCATCAACGGTGACCAGAAGGCCAAGCGTCTGCTGTCGCTGAACACGGCGCTGTTCTTCCACACCTACCTCCGTGGCGGACAGGGGCGGGACAAGATCGGCACGCTCGCTTGGCTCG